>CANCGR010000153.1 GCA_947377625.1 Gammaproteobacteria bacterium
GCTTATACCGTCTATGCCGAGAGCCATGATCGCTCCGGCTATGCGCGCGCCACTCTCGCGCCGCGTGCGGGCATGCAAGCAGAGATTCCTCCACTGCGTGCGCGCCCGCTGATGACGATGAAGGACATGGGCATGAATCATGGTGCTGCTGCAGTGGCTGTTGCCGAAGATCATAGCGGCATGGATATGGCAGGCATGGATCACAGCACGATGGACATGACTGGCATGGATCATTCGGCGCCGGGCCATGAAGCAGCGCCGGCTACACAAGATCACAGTGCGCATCAAAGCACTGCAGTACAGCAGCATCCGCACCCCACGGGGGTGGGAGTAGATATGCTCGCCAGCAATCCGGTCAGTCGTTTGCACGAACGCCCGTTGGGTCTTGAAAATGAAACGCATCGCGTGCTGGTTTACACCGATCTGCGCAGCCTGCTGCCCAACGCTGATCAGCGCCCCCCCGGGCGCGAACTGGAGTTGCATCTCACCGGCAACATGGAGCGTTACATGTGGTCGTTCGACGGCAAGAAATTTTCGGAAGTGACTACGCCGATTGCGTTGACGCTCAATGAACGTGTGCGCTTGAGTTTCGTCAACGACACGATGATGCCGCATCCGGTGCATCTGCACGGCATGTTCTTCGACGTAGTAACAACGCCAGAGCACAACAAGCCGCGCAAACATACTCTTCTGATCAAACCCGGTGAAAAAGCGTCGGTTGATCTTACTGCCGATGCAATTGGTCAGTGGGCGTTCCACTGTCATCTGCTTTATCACATGCACGCCGGCATGATGCGCGTCTTTGCTGTGAACCAGCCGGGAGCATTGTCATGAGGTGGGCCTTATGGCTGTTGTTGTTGCCACTGACTGCTGTTGCTGCCGAGCATGATCACTCGGTAATGCCAATGCCAACGCCGGTAGAGGATGCTGCAGTGACAGCAGCGATGCACACCACCATGCTTGAGCATGGCGGCATGCTTAATTACTTGCTGCAAGCTGATCGTTTTGAGAGGCAGTATCAAAGCGGCGACGAAAAATTTTTGTGGGATGCGCAGGCGTGGTTCGGCGGCGACTACGACAAACTGTGGGTGAAAACAGAAGGTGAGTGGTCAGAGCAGTTGCATGAAGTTGAGCACAGCAAATTGCAGTTGCTCTACAGTCATGCTGTAGCGCCGTTCTGGGATTTGCAGGCAGGTGTGCGTCACGATGACGGCATTGCCAAATCACGCGATTATGCTGTCATCGGTTTGCAAGGACTGGCGCCGTACTGGTTTGCAATCGATAGCGCTGTGTTTGTCAGTGAGCGAGGTAAGCTGCTGCTGCATCTGGAAGCGGAATACGAGTTGCGCCTTACGCAGAAATTGTTGCTGCAACCGCGTGTGCAACTGAATCATGCCTTTGCCAACGACAAACCGGCCGGTATTGAAAAAGGCCTGTTTGATAGCAACATTGCATTAAGGTTGCGTTATGAATTTGCGCGTGAATTTGCGCCTTATATCGGGGTTGAACGCGACATTGGTGGCAATCGGCCATCAGATGATGCGCGCATTGTGGTTGGCATGCGCTTCTGGTATTGATGCTGCTGCGCAGTATTGACGTATTGCAGAACGATGGCCAAAGACAGCGCCATATCAGGGCAGGAGCCCCGCAATGCCGGGAAATATTTTGAATAATTTGTCTGGCGCAGCAGTTACACCAGAGAGCACCTCCAGCCTGTCTCCGCAGACAGAAGCCTTGCTGCATGTCATTCTGCAACATGGAAAGGAAGGCCCGATGGCGAGTGCCAGAATGGGCGCGAAGGAAGTCAGTCAACGCTTGCTTGCCCGCATGGAAAACCAGCAAGGTATCCATTTTGAATCGCTGCTGTGCAGTCTCGGGGCATTGTCAGGTTATGCCTGCCAAGCCTATCTGCGTGCGCAAGCGGTGGCCCGTGGCATGCGGGAAAACTCGGCATTTCTGGTAGTAGACACCAGTGACGGCAAACAGTTTTTCTTTGGCGACCCTTTGAACAAGACGCTGGTGAACTCGCAATATTCGTTATGGAGTCTGGCCGCTACTGCTGCACGCCAGGTGGGAGCGGAAGAATTTCCGGATATGAATGAGCTGTTTGAACATACGGCGTCAGTGCTGGGCAGCAAGCAGTTCGGTATCCCGCGCATTGCTGAACAGCATCGAGCCAAAGACCTGCCGCTTAATTACCTCAAAGACCTGTGGCCTGAGCTGTTGCCAGTGGTGAAAAGCTTTTGCCCGGCGCCTGCTAACTGGCCGATTGTGTTTGGCATGGCCACCCAGGAGGCCATCATTCGCAGCAAGGATCTTGTCGAGCCCGCGCTTGCGCTCAAGATTGTGCTGGAAAGTGCGATCCCTATGTCGAAAGTCGATCTGGCCAATTCCTGAGCCTTTCCTTCGGTCGAATGTTGAACCGGGGCTGGCCAATTTGGCCAACACTTGGGTTATTGACTCGGCGCGCTTAACCATATGTCTGCGGCGTTTGACCGCAACTCATTGAAACTCCTTAACAAACCCAAGCTGGCACAGTACTGGCTTATAGACCTGCATCCACAAAAAAATAACAGTGGGAAGCCGGAGGTTTGTTATGAATGTCGTGATTACGTTGTTGTTTCTGGTAGTGCTGGGCGTGGCAGTGACAGCACTGTTGCCTGTCATCGGATTTTTGCTGGCCATCGCGGTGGCGGGGCTCTGCGTGTTGCTGTGGTTGTTGCCGATCCTGATTATCGCCGGTTCTGACAAGACCAGCGGTGGCGAAAAAGCCGCGTGGATCTGCGCCATCGTATTCCTGTCGTGGTTTGCATGGGTGTTCTATTTCTTCCTGGCGCCGCTCAAACCGCGTCGTGGCTATTACTACTACTGAGTTTTTACCGGGAATCGCTGCCATGTCTGACAATTCTTATCGTGACGAGTATGAACGTCGGCGCCCACGCACGGTTACTGCACTTATCAGGGTCGCGCAATCTGAAACCTCCCCCAACTGGTTTGCCAAGTTGTTTGCGCTGATGCTGTTGTTGTTGTGCGTCTTGCTCGGAATGGTGGGGTTGATCCTTCCCATCATTCCGGGCCTTTTATTTCTGGCGCTGGCGGCGATGCTGGCTGCTAACCTGTTTCCGCCTTTCGGTAATTTTGTGCGCCGCACGCCATGGATGGCGAAATTGCTCGGTTCTTATCTCGACAGCGCCAAGGGCTTTGGCACGTTGAGCTGGCGCGGCAAGGTGCGGTTTTTGGTGTGGATCAGCGCCAAGGCGATGGTGGATTCGATTGTCTTGTTGTGGCAAATGCTGGCGCGGCTGGTGTCTTTCCTCAGCAAGGACAAGCCGCGTTTTGATTGAGTTCAATAACGGAAAGTCTTTTTGCAGTAGTCATGGATGTGGTCAACAAACAGGCGTAGTCGCGTTGAGATGAAGCGGTTGGGCGGGAACACGGCATAGAGGTTGCGCTCCGGCACGGTGCTGTGATCTTTCAGAATTCTCACCAGCCGCCCTTGCGCGAGCGCCGACTGCACAAAAAATGCCGGTGTAATGATGATACCGATGCCACGGCAGGCCGCCTCAATCATCATCTCGGCAAAATCACATTTGAAACTGCTTTTCAGCGCTACTACGTCTTGCTTGCCATCGGGCGCGCGGTAGCGCCATTCATGCGCGCCCTTGTTGCGGGTGTAAGCCAGTACATTGTGTTGCGCGAGATCAGCAGCAGTGCGCGGCTTGCTGTGCTGTTTCAGATAATCGGGGCTGCAGCACAGGTAAAAGGGCGCACGTGCCAGCTTGCGCGCCACCATCGATGAATCCGGCAGCGCCGCGATACGCAGCACCAGATCGAAGCCTTCTTCGGCGATGTCGATCAGCCGGTCTTCAAATTGCACATCAAGCGTCACTTCCGGATATTGCAGCGCGAATTCAGCGATGGGCCCTTTCAGATATTGGGTGCCGAGTGTGGTCGGCATGCTGACACGCAGCAAGCCGCGCGGTGTGGTTTTCAGTTCGTTGAGTTGTTCGCGCGCTTCCTGCAGGTCTTCCAGCGCGCGGCTGGCGCGTTCAAAAAATACCGAGCCTTCTTCGGTGAGCGACACCTTGCGGGTGGTGCGGTTGAGCAACTTGGTTTTAAGTTCTGATTCGAGGTTGAGAATTTGCTTCGACACCGCCGAGCTGCTCAGGCCCAACTCACGCGCGGCGCCGGCAAAGCTTTGCTGCCGCGCCACCGCCAGGAAAATACCGATACGTGAGAGTGAATCCATAAAACCAGCTTAGCAGATTGATTCCATATTGGAATTGGTCAATTTCAATATGTGGTAATTATCAATCAATGGTTGCCAGTCTAAAGTGGCGTCAACGGTGAATATCGCCGGATTCCCCAACAGATAACCGAGCTTAGGAGCACCAATATGAGTAACTACCCTGCAAACACCGCAGTAAACCAACACAGCGCGCGGGCCTTGCGTCTGACCTTGGGTGCCATCTTGCTGGCACACGGCCTTTTGAAAGTTTTCGTGTTTACGCTGCCCGGCACGGTGGCGTTTTTCGCCGGCATCGGTCTGCCACCACTGGCTGCCTACCTCACCATTTTCGGTGAGCTGGCGGGAGGAGCTGCGCTGCTGCTCGGCCTCTATAGTCGCCTGGCTGCATTGCTCAGTTTGCCGATTCTGCTTGGTGCCACTTGGGCACATGCCGGCAACGGCTGGGTGTTCAACAATGCCGGCGGTGGCTGGGAATATCCGTTGCTGCTGGCGGTACTCGCCGTGATTGTGGCAGCGCAAGGCGGCGGCAGCTTGGCATTGCGACGCTTGCCGGGAGTGGACAACCTGATTCCTGCCGCATTGCGAGCGTGAACATGCGCAGCATTGCATTGGCACAGCGGTGATGATTGATTGGTGTGCTTGCTTTGGAAGTGGCTGGGCCAACTGCATGTTGACCAGTATCAAAGCAAGCCGCGCCGCGCGGGTATCTAATCAGCGATTGATACTTTTGGAACCATTCCCATGACCAAGTACTTGTTGTTGGCAGCTTCGCTTTTCACATTGAACGCCTGCACTACCGCTACTGCCTACAATCCGCTCGATGATTACCGGCAACTCAATCCTGCTACCAATTTGCCAACGCCGACGGCGATGAGCAACGGCAACTTCACTGCTGAGCAAGTGGCGCGCGGGCAATACATGGTGGGCTTGCTTGGTTGTGGCAGTTGCCACACCAATGGCGCTTTGATTGGCACCCCTGATTTGCAGCAGTTGCTGGCGGGATCTGATACCGGGATAGCCTGGAGCAATCCGCTGCTGGAGCCGAACCCCGGCATCGTTTATCCGGCTAATCTGACTCCTGATATCGAAACCGGCATCGGCAGTTGGCGCTCGCAAGACATCGTTAGAATGCTCCAAACTGGCGTGAGCAAGCATAAAGAGCAATCCCTGACGGTGATGCCTTGGCCCAGTTACCAAAAACTTCACATCGAGGATGTCACCGCCATTGCTGCCTACCTGATGAGTTTGCCGCCCGTGAAACACCAGGTTCCAACTAATCTGAAACGCGGACAAAAGGCCACTGCTCCCTTCATTCACTTCGGTGTGTACCAAAGCAAACAATAAGGCAGCTGTTGCCACTCAGGATATTGCATAGCTGCGCAGTTGTTTGCTGAGCGGACAGACAAACTCAAGCGCCACCGCGCGTAACTGCAGTCCACGCTTGTCCTTGTTGTCGCTGCCATATTGCGGATCGCCGAGCACTGCATGACCAATGCCGGCAAAGTGCCTGCGTATTTGATGTTTGCGACCTGTGACTAGTTCCACTTCCACCAACGAGCTGTCTTGCTCTGGTGAATACTCGAGCAGCTTGTAACGTGTCAGCGCCGTCTTGCCGTCCAGCGCCGCATTAATCTCACCCTCAGATTCCACGATGCCACGCACTTCCACCCGATAAATTTTGCGAATGCCTTGCTTCGTTTCCTGCGCAAACAATGCAGACAGCGCTGCCGCAGCTTTGCCGGTGTGAGCAATCAGCATCAGACCTTCAGCTTCGCGATCCAACCTGTGAACAAGAAAGACATCTCGCTGCAATTGTTGTTCGACGATTCGCAGCAATGAACAGTGATCCCCTTCAAGCGTGCCCTGTGCCAGCAGCCCGGGTGGTTTGTTCCAGACACTGTATTGTCTTTCGTCAGTGACCAATTTTGGTGTCGGCGGAGTCAACGCCAGAATTTCCGCGCTGTAATGCAGCGCAAGCTCATCACCAACTTGCAGTTCCAAAGTGGCACGACGCACCCGCTTGTTACCCTTGCCCTCACGCTTGAGCCAAACGGCGCCCTTGCTCATCGCATCCTTCAATCGCATTTTTGGCAATGAGCTAAGCGCAGCCAAAACGGCCAACGCATTTTCACCGCCTTGCTTGCAGTGATAAGTGTAAGTTTCTGTCATGTATCGGCTCGGAACTTATCTGTTGGGCGCGGGGCGAAGGACGGTTTGCCTACCCTTCGAGCCGCTTTCCCTGCGCCGGCTTAACCGGATGAAGCGAGGGGGTGTCTGAGCCGCGCAGCGGCGAGTTCCCCGAGCGCCGGTTAAGTCAAGC
>CANCGR010000154.1 GCA_947377625.1 Gammaproteobacteria bacterium
GAACGGGTTATGACCAACCCGAAGGGCTTCCGCTGATCTGTCGATTTTCCCGGCACTGCTTGCAC
Organism: Gammaproteobacteria bacterium; assembly: GCA_947377625.1. Lineage (GTDB taxonomy): Bacteria > Pseudomonadota > Gammaproteobacteria > Pseudomonadales > Pseudohongiellaceae > CAILUG01. The sequence goes on from CANCGR010000154.1 coordinate 66, forward strand.
CGGTTAGCTCCATCCTGCGATGGAGAACCCCTGTCCTCGTCAGCTTTGGCTCGTGACTACGCCAAAGCTCATGCGCTGTGTTTCCCGTATGTTGGTTTGGGATTGTGCTGGTGAGTCACCTCCTGCAATTAAAAAACCAGACTCAGGATAAGCCCGCGTAATCAGGCTGTCCAGCGTGTGACTCTTGTTCGCAAGCTCACAGCGTGACTTACATCCCAATGCGATAACGCAGCCCCAACCAGGCCGTGCGCGGTGCCGCTGGCGCAAAGAACGTGGAATGTTGCAGCGGACGCTCGCCATTGGCATTGGCCGGGAACGGACGTGCCTGGAAGTTGCCGGCAGCGGTCAACGCCGTTGGCGCCAACTGGGCAGCAGTGTTGTAGTCACGATCAAACACATTGTTCACTTGCAAGCTTACGGTGAGCTGCGCCAGTGGTTGCCAATCAGCACCAATGTTGAACACTGCATAACCGCTGGTGCGGCCCGCACCCAGATAATAAAGACCATCAGGTTGGTGCGCGTTGTTTTCATTGCCGCGTGCATAGGAACCTTCCACTACCGACATATCGGCATTCACGGAAAATTGTTTGGCGAGTGGCAGCTGTGCAAACAACTTGAGCTGCTGACGCGGAATCAGCGGCATCTTTTTGCCTGCGCCAATCGCAATCTCGCCATCAACACCGGGCAAGCCAGCGGTGGCAGAAGCATTGGTGCTATTGGAACTGCCATTGAGAATTTCTGCGCTGCGATAGGTGGCGTCTGTAAATGTGTAGTTGGCGCCCAGCGTCATGCCACGTATTTCTGCACTGATGCCAGCTTCCACACCTTGGCGGCGGGTGTGGCCAAAATTCCTGAAATAGCCAAAGCCCATCGCGTCATCGGCAACAAACAAAATATCGTCATGGCTGTCGGTGCGGTAAAGACCGAGGTTCCAGCTCAACACGCCATTGCGGCGAATGCCGGCTTCGGTGGTGGTGGCTACCACTTGGTTCAGGTGCGGATCGCCCGACATGGCATTCGGCAATTTGCAGGGGCGAGCCGGATCAGCGCAACCAAGCTCAATCGCCGAAGGTGCGCGGCTGCCCTGATTGGCGCCGGCATAAACCGTGAGGCCTTGGGCCAACTGATGCGTGAGTCCCACGGCCGGATTGAGGCGATGGAATTGATGATCACCATCGAGCGAACCGGTGCCGCCGCCTGGCTTGAGCTGATCGCGATTTTCGACTTCGGTGTAGTTGTAACGGCCTGACAGCGTCAGTTGCGTGTTGGCGGCCAGCGCAAGCGTATCGGTCATAAACACGCTCCACGTGCGTGTATAAGCCTTCAGGTTGACTCTGATGTCGTAAGGAGCCCCGTCGATATTGCCGGCATGCTGACCATCAGCAATCGCACCCACGGTCGTCACGCCGCGCTCGGCAGTCAGATAACCCAGCTCGCGGCTTTGCGTGAAATCTGCTTTGCTCTTGTCAAAGGCCGCACCGACAACAAACAGATTGTTGCGACTCATGAAATCATCACTGGATGACAGCTGCAGATTAAGCCCGGAGTTGGTCTGTTTGGTATCCGTCATGTTGACAAGGCCGGTGCATTTTTCACCCGGCTCATCATTGAGCAACTTCTGCGCGATGCAACGCCATTTTGGAAATGGTGTATTGGCCGCGTTTTCACCGGAAGTCGGGAAACCGGAATAACCGGCTGCAGCCAGCGCAGCACGTTCGGCGGCACCGGGTTGATAGACAGCTTGATCCAGCGCGTCGTCATTGACGTCGCCGTTGAAAGTATCGGTATCGATCTTGCGCCGGTAGGCATTGCCGGCCAGCGTCCAGCTGCTGTTCAACTGACGGCTGGCGACCAGGTTGGTCAGTAGTCCGTGGTTATCGGTGATGTCAGGTTTGGAGTAGACACTGTGGCGATCTGCAGCCAGCAACCGGAATTCCTGCGTGCCATTGCCGTTGAGATTGTTGTTGGCGAAAGCAACGGTCAGGCTCACATCGTTGAGTTCATCCTTGTACCCCAGCTTGCCGAGCACTTGCCTGACTTCGCTGCCGGATTCAACACGCCAGCCATCCTCGCTGTAACGGTTGCCGGTGAGATACCAGTGCACACCGCTGCTGTTACTGCCGCCATGTTCAAATTCGAATGCCTTGCGTTGATACTGGCCGCCTGACACTTGTGCTGTAGTGCCGGGATTGTGCAAACCGTCTTTGGTCTGCACGTTGAGCGCGCCACCGAGAGTGTTGAGGCCGAACAAGGGATTGGAACCCGGCATTAATGTGAGAGAGGCAATGGCAGTGCTCGGAATCAAATCCCAGCTCACCACATCACCAAAGGGCTGGTTCAGCCGCACGCCATCCATGTAGACCGACATGCCCTGCGCCGTGCCCAGCAACGGCGATGCAGAGAAGCCACGAAAATTCACATCCGGCTGGAATGGATTGTTCTGTATGTCGTTGACGTTCACGCTGCCCAGCATGCGGTTCATGTAAGCACCGATGCTGCTGGCATGACTGCTCGCCAGCTCTTCGGCGCTGACAGTTTGCACGTTGGCAGCCACCTGTTGCAGCGCCATGCTTTGGCCAGGCACAGGCGTAACCACAATGACTTCCAACGGCGCATTCTGTGCAAATGAATATGCGCTGAAAAAACCAAGCGCAGAACTGCCCAAGGCAATTCGCACAGCGCGAGCAAGAATGGAACTTTGGAACATGGAAATAAACGCCTTCGGAAAAACTTGCCGCATGCTAATGACGTGCCGCGTTGCAAAACAGGGAAACTATCACGCGGCTGCGGGAAAAAATCCTGTGCACTGCACTATCCCTGCTTCTTCCCTATTCCTGCTGCCAACTAAAGTGGCGCCAGACCTTTGCTGATCGCCAGGCGCACCAACTCAGCAGTGCTGGTGACGTGCAACTTCTCCCTGATCACCGTCAAATTATTGGCGACGGTTTTGTTGCTGAGTGAAAGCTCCCTGCCAATGGCTTCAACGCTGTGAGCTTCTGCAAACAAGCAAAGTATCTGGAACTCGCGTGATGACAGCGCAGCCAAGCCGATGGAGTCAGTGACAGGTTCAGCAGAGAGCATGTTCTGCAACAGTTCCGCATCGATGTATTTCTGGCCTTGGGCAATTCGGCGCACGGCCCGCACCAGATATTCAGGCGAGCTGTTCTTGCTGATATAACCGGCAGCCCCTGCTTGCATGACTTGCTCAATCAACTGCCGGGTTTCATGCATCGTGCACACCAGCACACGGCAGCCAGGCCATTGCTTGTGCAAGCTGTCCAGCACTTGCCGTCCGCCCATGCCGGGCATGCTGAGGTCGAGAATGACTACGTCAGGTTTGAATTCAGAATAGCTTCTGAGCGCGTCCTCACCATTGGCAGCTTCGGCTACCACGTAGATATCGGGCAAGTTGTCGACCAGAAAACGGTAACCGGCGCGGGTTACCGCATGGTCGTCCACCAGCATCACACTGATTGGCGCTGCTATGCTCATGCACTTGTCTCTTGATTTGCAAGTTCACTGGCATGCTAAACACAGACCCAAACGCGCAACAGGGAGACTATCCCGGTGCTCCGGGAAAATTTCACACGCAACTCAGGCTTGGCCCCAGATCGATGCCAACCCGTTGCTGATGGCCAGGCGCACCAGTTCAGTAGTGCTGCCTACCTGCAGTTTTTCCTTGATGACAGTGAGGTAGTTGGCCACTGTCTTGTTGCTGATCGCCAGCTCATTGGCGATGTCGTCGATGCTGTAGGCTTCGGCAAACAGGCACAGCACCTGCAGCTCACGCGCAGACAACGAGGCAATGCCCGACAGCTCCTTGCTGCCATCGGCTGCACGTGCCGGTTTGGCGACTTCTGCATCCATGTAAGTACTGCCGCTGGCGATTTGTCTTACTGCCGTTACCAGCGCTTGTGGCGAGCTGTTCTTGCTGATGTAGCCGGCGGCGCCTGCCTGCATCACGTGGTCAATCAGCGCTTTGGTTTCATGCATCGTGCACACGAGCACCCGGCAGTCGGGCCATTGTTTGCGCAACGTGGTGAGCACCTGGCGTCCGCCCATGCCGGGCATGCTGAGATCGAGAATGACGACATCGGGTTTGATCTGTGCATAGAACTTGAGTGCATCTTCGCCATTGGCCGCCTCGGCCACCACGCTGATGTCGGGCAGGTTGTCGACCAGAAAGCGGTAGCCGGCGCGGGTTACTGCATGGTCATCCACCAGCATGACTTTGATTGGAGCGGCATCGGCCATGTTAGCTATCACCCTGACTGTCTTTTACGCGTGGAAATACCATATTAAGTTTTAAGCCAATACCAGGCCGCGTGAACAACGAAAGCTTGCCGCCCAGCGCCTGACAACGATCACGCAAGCCGCTCAAGCCCCGTCCCTGCTTCTGCAGCTGCTGATCAAAACCGCAGCCATCATCACTGATCATGATCTGAAAATTCTGGGCCGCCTGCATCACTATCTCGGCGCGTGTGGCATGGGCATGAGTAGCAATATTGGTGAGGGCTTCCTGCAAAATGCGAAAGACATGGATCTGCTGTTCAAGTGGCACTTCTGAAAACGCCGGCGCCACTATCAACTCACAGCGGCAACCACTGTGATTGTCGTTCCACTCGCGCACCATCTGGCGCACTGCCGCCACCAGCCCCAGCTCATCGAGCAGCGCAGGACGCAAGCGACCCAGCATGGTACGCACTTGATTGCTCATGGTCGTGGCTATTACGAAGATTTTTTCTGCGCCCACACCCAGCGTTGCATCGCGATTGCGGGTCTGCTCCTGCAACGACCATGAAATGGCCTTGATTGCACTCAGTGACTGGCCCATTTCATCGTGCAGATCATGCGCCAGATTACGACGCTCGGCTTCCTGGATCTGCAACGACATCAGCGCCAGACGTTCATTGTCGGCCTTGCTCGCAAGCAACACTGACTTGAGCTGATTGAGCTGGTCGGTAATCGTGCGCAACTCCGGCAAGCCGGCCATTGGCAATTGCCCGGTGAAATCGCCCTGCTCAGCCAGCACCAGCGAATCGACGATCTGTCGTATCGGTGCCAGCCAATGACCAAGTGTCACATAGAGCACGCCATTGATGCCGAACAACAGCAACAACAACACAGCCAGAAAATCACGGCTTTCATGCCAGGCCTCACCAATTTCGGCAGTTGCGTTGCTGCGAATCACCACCGAGTCATTGCTGTCTTCGGCTATCGGATGCCTGCGCTCTACTTCCGGCACTTGCACCAGGCTTACAAACCACGCTGGCGCAGTCTGCTCGGACGGCTGCGTGCCCAAGGTGAGTATCTGTTCAGACGACCCGAGGATGCGAATATCCAGATGACGTACTGCTTCAATCCTGCCCAAACGTCTTTGCATGTCGGCCCGTTCGAGTGGCTCCAGCCGGCCGGACTCCATCGGTAACATGCTGTCGAGCAAATGCCAGGCAAGATCTGTAGCGGCAACCAGCTCATCACTGACGCGCTTGCGGGCCTGCATGACTTGATAACCAATGCCCAGCAGCATGCCAGCCACCATCAACAAGCTGCACATAATGATCAGCCGCTTACGCAGGCTCATGCCACGACTTCTCATGATGCAGTAATCATCACCTCAAGTTTGGGCAAGCGGTCTATGCGCAGCTCTATGCGATCACCCGCCACCACCGGACCTACGCCGGCAGGCGTGCCGGTGAAGATGAGATCGCCGGCTTGCAGCGTGTAGAGTTTTGACAACTCACTGATCACTTCATTGTTCTTCCAGATCAGGTCGCCAAAATCAGCATCCTGCCGCAGTTGGCCGTTGACCCATAGCTTGATTGAACCATTGGCAAAGTGCCCGCACTCAGCCACTGGCACGATGGGTGAAATCGGCGCCGAACAATCAAAGGCTTTGCCGGTATCCCAAGGATGGCCAACAGTGGCAGCCGCCAATTGCAGATCACGGCGCGTCATATCAAGCCCGGCGGCATAACCATAGACATGCAGCAAGGCATCATTAGCCGCAATGTTCGCGCCGCCCTTGCCAATCGCTATCACCAGCTCGCCTTCATAATGCAGTTTGCCGGTGCCGGGCGGATACGGCATGCGGCCATCGGTAACCACCGCATCCGACGGCTTCATGAAAAAACACACCGCATCGCGCGAGGCCTCAGAGCCCATTTCGCGGATATGCGCTGCATAGTTTTTGCCTACGCAATAAATGCGATTGACCGGAAACAAAGTATCCAGCCCACTGATGGCAACGGCCGGTTGTGAACGGCCCGGGAAAATGTAGGTCATGGCTCAATCCCACCTTTATGAAATTTGGACATATGCTATAACGGGGTCAGTGACAGGAGCATCGGAATGAGGCGTCAGTGACGGAGTATCAGCATGAATAGTGGCACCTTGAAGAACTTGCTGCAAAAGCTTTCCAGTTTCGGGCTGGAAACTCTCGAGCTGTTCAAACCCCGGCAACGGCAGGATTTTACCGCAGGTATCCAGACCCTTTGCCA
>CANCGR010000155.1 GCA_947377625.1 Gammaproteobacteria bacterium
CAGGTTTCGACCAGGTCGTCTTCCGCAAAGGTTTCCGCGATACGTGCTGCCACCTCAAAATATCCCGCCAGTTGATCAGTGGTAGGGCTCATTGCCACCGGCAACAGCCAACGCACATCGCGCACCAGCACCGGCTGATCAGCAGGTGAGCCTAACCATAACTGGTCAAGCACACCTTGCACTTGTGCCAGCCGTTCGCTGACACCGCTCGCGTCATCATCCCAAAGCCGCATATTCAACAGCGTAAGGCACCGCAGCAGATACACATTGAACAAGGTGTGCGCGTAGCGAACTCTTCCCTTCTGGCCAGGCCAGCGCGTCTGCCGCCAAAAGTGAAAACCGCGCACCATCAGCGCGGCTGCATCGATGATGTCGTTGCCGGGATTTGTGCGCGGTTTGAAGCCGCTGGCCCAATGCGCGTGCTCCAATTGATCCCGCAGACGAGCCTGGTCACCGGTAAGGCACGCGAGCTCGAAGAAGCAATCCTTGATAAGCCGGGACAGCAAGGCACTATCTTGTTGATACTCGCTCGGCTGTTTTTGGCAGTTCAGCAGCCGCTCTATTCGCTCGACAATTGCAGTGCGATTGGCGAGGAAAACGCGCAGCAGTTCGACGTGTGCGTTAAATGAAATAGATGTCTGAGTCATGTTTCTTTTGTCGGTAAAGCCATAAACAGGATGATACAGTTTTTGTGACTGTCCCAACTCTTCGTTATGCTGCCCATCCCTGATCAAGTTGAGTGGCTTTGGCGTGGCAGACATCCTTCCCTTCAAGCGCAAACCGGCACCCAAACGCAGTGCCTTGTGTACCAGCGGGCATCATCGCTGGGTGATCCGGCAGGACAAGCCGTTCGAGAACAAGCAAGGCAAGCTGGTTACTGTCTATCGCTGCGAGCGCTGCGGTGTAGAGCGCACCAAGGCTCATTAAACAGTTTGGTCAGAGCCTTGCGGGATTCCCTGTTTTTAATTGGCTAACTGCTCGCTGGCGGCGCCATGTGGCCCTGTTTGCAACCTGCCTGCACACCGACTAAGCTCTGCCGGGCAACGGTCACAGCAAGATGGCCAAGACAATAACAACAGATGGAGGGGCTCGATGAAATATGCAGTCTGGTTTTTGCGATTCATATTCGCAGCGTGGATGATTCCTTCGGGTCTTAACCACTTCATTCCGCTCTTCCCGCAACCGATGGGTTCGCAGCCCTTGAGCATGGAGCTCATCAGAGCACTGCTCGACAGTGGCCTGTTTGATCTGGTCAAGGCCGTGGAGCTGATCGCCGGGCTCGGTGTCTTGTTCGGTTTCTACACACCGCTCGCGTTGCTGATCTGCATGCCGGTGTCGTTCAATGTGTTCTACTGGGATGCACCGCTTGAAGGCTGGGGCTCAGGTGCTGCGCGCTTCGGCTATGCCGTGCTGTTGGTCAACGTGCTGCTGTGCCTGACCTACATCAAGAGCTATCGCGCGATGTTCACATTGCGTGTGGAAGCCAAACAGATGCAGCAGCTGGTGCTTGGCGGCCGCATTCTCTTTGGCGCCTGGATGCTGCTCAACAGCGCCAACTACCTGTTTCTTTCGCTGTGGCCCGCGCCCGCTGGCCATGAGCCACTTGCCATTCAACTGATGACGTCTTTGGTTCACTCACGCCTGCTGGATGTGGCAATGGTGATCCAGTTGGTGACCGGTGCGTTGATTCTCGCAGGCTTCATCGTTCCGGCCGCGCTGTGCATATTGATGCCGATCTCGACCTGCGCACTGTATTGGGCGGCGATACTGGATCATCAACCGATGAATTTGTTGCTGGCACTGGCGGCTTTTGCACTCAACGGGCTGCTGATGCTGGCTTACCTGCGTTACTACGATGGCGCACTGCAACGACAAGCACTGACCCTTGGCGAAGCGTGAGGAGAACTTATGACTTTTGATGCTTTGTTTGTAAACCCCAACGGCCGCACCGCACGATCAGAGTTTGTGCCTGCACTTGTTACGGTGCTCGCAGCGATCGCATTCTTCGAATACATCGTGCCGGGCCGTACTTCGCAGTTCTGCATATTGATGCTGCTGTATCCGGCTGCCGTGTTGCTGGCGCGCCGACTGCACGACATGAGCAAGCCTGCCTGGATGGCGCTGTTGCCTTTGGCGTTGCTGATTGCAGCACTGCTCATCCGTCTGAAATATTTCAGCTTGGGCGAGCCCATCGACAGCACTGTGAAGTGGATCGGCCTCGGTGCCGCCGCCGCGCTCGCACTGTGGGGCTGTGCGAAAAAATAGCTGGGAAATAAAGAAATCGGTGTCAGAGTCGTATTTCGAAATATGACTCTGACACCTATTTGATTTGGCGCTTACTTCGCAACGCGATCCGAAGTCGGCCAGTAGCGTGAGGTGCCGATCGGCAGCCCTTTGAAGAAGGCGTTGACGGAATGAATCTCGCCACCCCACACCTTGAACGCCTCGAAGGTGATCAGTGAGTTGCCAACACCGTAGGAATCACCGGTGTGGCCGAAGTTCATCCACAGCACTACCACACCGTTCTCTTCATCAACCACTGCCACGTTGGCAATGATGCTCGGGTGCACCATGAGGTTTTGTGCATACATGTTGCAATCACCGCGACCACAGCCTTGGCCGGCAGTAATAACGCCGTTCTCGACGCGGTAAGCTTCTTTGGCAAACGGCGTATCACCGTCGATAAAGCTGCCGATACGCAAGCCTTCAGGGTAAGTGAGCGCAGTCTTGATCATCGCATCGCGCGCCATTTTCTTGCCGGCCGGCACTGCGTCAGGGAACCCACGCACGGGCGCGCCCAGCTCTTTCGGCTGAAAGCGTGATTCGGGCGTGATGCGATTCACCAGCGTTTCGATGCCGGTGATTTTGTTGTCCTTGATATAGAGCAGCACGGACAATTGTGCCTGGTTCTTGTCACCTTCCATCAACACCATGTGCGCGGCAGCCACTTGTTTTTTCACATCCAGGTAGTCCTGGCGGAAAACGGTTTTGGCCGTCACTGATTTCCAGATGCCCTCACCCAGCTTTGCATCCTTGGAGTCTTCGGTGAACTTCACGTTGTCGGCCAGCGGCAGCTTGGACGCATCGTGCGCGATCAACGCATCGACATATTTGGTGAGCATGTTGCCGAGGCAAGCGCGATCACAATCTGCGGCCGAAGCAGATGCAGATGACAGACCCAACAGGGTCAACAAGCCGGTGGCAACAAGGGTTTTTGCTTTGAACGTATAACGTTGCTGAAACATGATTCCTCCAATGAAAGATGGTAGCGGGACTGACTGTTTTTCTGTGCTGCGTGAACTCACAAACCTACCCTATGGGCAGACACAAAGGGAAGCCGGTAAACGTGAATCAACAGGGCATGCCAACACAAGCTGGAGCAGCGCTGCTGCTCTCAGCTTTTGCCGCGACGCAGGAACATCACGGCTCCACCCGCCAACGAGCACAGGCCGAGCGCCAGCAGACCCGGCTGAAACTCGCCGGTAGAGTCCTTGATCACGCCAACCATCCACGGCGCAAACTGGCCCGACAGATTGCCCAGTGAAGACACCAGCGCGATGCCAACCGCAGCCTGCTTGCTGGAGAAACTTTCACTCACCGCCGACAGGAACGGCCCCTTCACTGCATAAATACCGGCCGCAGAAACCGAAAGCGCCACCAGCGCCAGCCATGGTGAAGTGACCCAGAAACACGCAGCCAAACCGGCAGCAGCGACCCAAGCGGCAGCCACGGTATGCCACACGCGCTCGCCGCTGCGATCAGAATGACGCCCCCACACGATCATCGCAATGGAGCCGCAAATGAACGGCACCGCGCTGATAAGACCGGTTTCAAGATTGCTGACACCGAAGCTCTTGACGATCTGCGGCAGCCACAGCCCTAGCCCGTAGCTGGGCACCCCAGTGCCGAAGAACACCAACGCAAACACGATCACGCGCGGGTCACCCAACAACTTCAATTGTTGCAGCAGGCTGGTATGGCCGCCTTGTTCGGGTTGCGCGGCCCGCTCACGCGCCAGCGCATCTTTCACATAAGCGCGCTCGTCGGCACTAAGCCATTTGGCTTTGTCTGGCCCGTCTGACAGCAGCACCCAGATCAACACGCCAATCACCAGCGCCGGAATCGCTTCCAGAATATAGAGCCACTGCCAGCCCTTGAAACCGAGGATGCCATCCATGCCCAGCAACAGGCCGGAAATCGGCGAACCGATCACACTCGACAACGGAATGCCCAGCGCGAACATGCTGATGTAGCGCGCGCGAAAGCGCTTGGGAAACCAGTAGGTCAGGTAGAGCACTACGCCGGGAAACAGGCCCGCCTCCACCACGCCCAGCGAGAAGCGCGCGATGTTGAACTGGGTGGCGGTGGTAACGAAGAACATCGCGCCCGCCACGATTGCGCAGCAGACCATGATGCGCGCCAGCCAGATGCGGGCGCCGATGCGTTCGAGCAGATAGTTGCTGGGCGCTTCAAAAATCATGTACGACAGAAAGAACAGCCCGGCGCCGAAACCGAAATCGGACGCTGACATATTGAGGTCTTTGGACGCAGTGATCGCCGCAAAGCCCACATTGACACGGTCGATATAGGAAATAACGAAGGCAGCCAGCAGTACCGGCACACAGCGCATACCGATGCGTGCGAACAGGCGCCGCGCGTATTCTTCATCAGCGTCGATTGCTTTGGTCTGACTGCTCATCAATGAATCCCTCTGCCGCGCTTGCTGTTTCGCAAGCTATTGAAGCCAAATTTGCCGGGCGCAAGTATCGTGGGGTTGGCAGACCTAAACAAGGGTTTGACCGGCTTATTCCAGAACTGTTGTGCACCTGTCGCAAGGCGCCACTTGTCACAGGCAGACAGTGCCTAACGTGAAACAACACTGCTATGCTTGTGGCACTTACAAGGAGGCAGTCCCCATGAAAAAACGCATCCAGATGTCGCTGTGTACCGGTTTGCTCGCGCTGACGAGCAGCACGCTCTACGCCCAGGAATCATGCGACCGCGCGTGCCTTGGCACCGCGCTTGATCAATATCTTGCAGCGGTGGTCAAACACGATCCCAAGGCCGCACCGCTGGCAGTGGGAATACGGCAGACCGAAAACGCCATCAATGTGGCGCCGGGGTTCGGCGTTTGGAAATCAGTCACTGCTTTGGGAGATGTGCAGCGCAAATATTTCGATGCGGTCAGTGGGCAAGCCGCCTATTACGGCAGTGTGAAAGAGGGCGCCGACAGCGCGTTGGTGACCGCCCGCATCAAAGTTGAAAACCACCGCATTACTGAAGCCGAATGGTATATCGCCCGTGCCAATGATCCGGGTTTGAGCGGCGAACGCCAACCAGGCAAACCGCCGGCCAATCTGCTGAATGTTGATTATCTGAAACAGAACGGGCCGCCGATTCGCGTGGTGCCGGCTGTTGAACGCTCTGATCGCGAAACGTTGATACGCATTGTTGACAGCTACTTCGACGCGCTGACCTCGCATGACCGCACAGTAGCGCAAGCGCATGCTGGCTGTGGCCGCGCCGAAAACGGCTCGCCTGCACCTGGCGGGCAGTTTCTGCCGCCGCTCCCCACCGCCACTGCGGCACCAGCGCCAGCGGCCAGCCCAAGCACCGACCCGACCGCCAACGACTGTTTGGCAGGCTTGCAGAATTTCAATTTGGCGATGGTAGTAGCGCGCCGCATTCCCCTGGTAGATGTGGAAGCGCAAGCAGTGTTGTCATACGCGGTGTTCATTCGTAAAGCCGGCACCGCCACTCCACGCAATGTGTTCAGCGAATGGTTTTTCATTGATCAGGCCAAGATTCGCACGGTCTACACCGCGATGTTCTACCCCAAGCCTGAGCTGGCTGTGCCGAACTGGCCGCCGTATAACGGCAACTGGCCTTTGAAATAAAGGGCCAGAAAGACCAAGCAGCTACCTGGCTTATCCATCAATCCCGAACTCAATTTTAAAATCTGTAGCCTTCACAACAGGCGCGAGTTTGCCCCCGGCGTCCTTGGGCAACTCAACAATGCCGTAACGTGCCAGGGTTTTAAGAGTGCGCGACAAATTTGATTTCTTGCGCTCTGTGAGTTGTTCCAGTTCGGCCAGGGATTTTGGCTGATGCTTGATGATTAGTTTCAACAACTCACGATTCTCTATGCTCAACACTTGCGAAACCGATTTGAGGGATTCAAACCATACTTTGGGCTCATCCTTGCGTGGAATGTACTGCCCTTTCGCAATGGCAATGGATCGCTTGGCGAAATCCGTTTTGGATATGATGCCGATATGCAGGGTGCTCATGATGCCTTGCCTGACGATTCCATACGGGACTCCCTTCCCATGTTATCACTCGATGATAACTTTGCAGAATTGATGAATTGCAGAGCTGTGAACTACCTTTGGTTACCTTCTTGACTCTATTTCACTGTAGTACAGAAACCAGAAATCGGCCTGTTGGTATATGGCTGAGGCGCACAATCGCATAACATGCGCGCCTCAATTTCAGTAGCCTG
>CANCGR010000156.1 GCA_947377625.1 Gammaproteobacteria bacterium
GGTGAGGGCTTGTGGAAGACCGCAACCCGCTTTCATGGTTATCGTCAGGATATTATTGATGAGCGTGCCGGCGTTGCAGGCACCCATGTCATCATCGAAGAGAGTGGCGCACCTACCCTGCTGGTATTGCGCTTGAAGGTAGTCAATGAATTGATTACTGAAATTGAAACCATCACCACCCGCAGCCGTACTGAAGGGGTAATTTTCAATCTTGACGGCCTCAAAGCGCCGAGCCGCGGCATGCAGTTTGTGCCTGATCTGAAGCAGCTGGAAAACCGCGAAGAGGCCGTTCGCATTGCTTCGTTGTATCCGGCGGGTTTGAAAGCAGGAAGTTTTGTAACAGTGGATGTGCCTTACACACCGGTAGCCTATCGAATTGAAAACGGCAATAACATGGCCGGCCCCGGCTGCACCTTTGCTGCTGGATGTGAAAACATCAAAACCCAGAATATCGCACCAGGTCGAACCACCCTTACCCAACGCCTGATTGCTGTTGATGAACGCATGGGCATCGTCTGGTATCGCCTGTCATGGGAGCGTGGCACCAATCAGCGGCTTGTGGTTTGGGAAGCCTTCAAGGTTTATGACGGCCACCTGCACGCCGTAGAAGCATTTATGAAGCTGGACCCGGCTGATCTGGGATCAGGGTGGGAACAGTAATGTCTGATCCATCCAGGCGAATGCGAAAAGCCCGCTGTGCGTGCGGCGGTGTTGAATTGGAGACAACTGGCGAGCCCATTCTCGCCACTGCCTGCTATTGCGATGACTGTCAGAAAGCTGCCGCCAGCATAGAAGGCGTGCATGCTGAAAATTCTGTGCTGGATGCAGCTGGCGGCACCCAGTTGCTGCTATTTCGCAAAGATCGTATGAAATGCAGCAAGGGCGAACAGCATTTATTGGATCACAAGCTCAACGCACAATCGCCGACAAAGAGAGTTGTCGCTTCATGCTGCAATTCGTACATGTACCTCGATTTTCAGAAGGGTCATTGGTTCTCGATATGTCGCACCCGTTTTGAGGGCAATACTCCGCCAGTGCAGATGCGCATCCAAACCAAATTCAAACGCGAAGGCGCCAACATTCCAACTGATGTGCCCGGTTATTCATCATTCCCGGTCACGTTTGTCGCCAAGTTATTGCTTGCCAGAGTTGCAATGTTATTTTCTGACAAAAGCGAATGATGAAGCCGATTTCATCCACTTTGCCCAGATCGACACGATCGAGCAGCGCGCCGGTGATCAGGCCGGTTTTTGCGGATCTGGCGGGCTTCACTCAACTCACCAATGTGTTGGGGGCACAGCGTAGCTACGAAGTTGTTAGCGCATTCTTCACCATGGCTAATTCGGTGTTGGTTCAACACGATGCCTACATCGACAAATACATCGGCGATGCAGTGATGGCGTTTTTCAATGTGCCGATTCAGAGCCAGAATCATAATCACCAGGCCATCAAGGCAGCGTTGGCCAGCAAGGCATGGCCGGCGTATCGGCCACCATCGGCATCCCGCTGCAGCGCGCAAGTCCGTTGTGTTTACGATCCTGGGGGGCTCCTTGCGCACTGAGCGCCACGTTGAGTCCGCTATCGTTAGTGCTGGGCATCAGCACAGCGGCCAGTTCATCTGGTTCGTTTTCCCATCTGCTCGATGCGGCGCAGATTCGCATTCCGCTGCAGGTTTTTGGTGTGCTGGGCGCATTGGTCAATTTGTATGTGGCCCGCCAAGCAATGCTTCGGCACAAGTTGGCGAAAGTAGCATCATTAACAGTCGCGGAGCGCCGCAATCTGCAAATTGTCATTGGCTTGGGCATTTTTTCCTTGCTTGCCGTTGCGCTGGAAACCTGGCATCACATTTTCATCAAGGGCTTGTCTTACTTTGAGTCGCTGCTGTGACTTCATAACAAGCACGGGCCGCCTATGGCAAACGCCTGCTCTGGCCGCTGCTGGATGGGCAGTACCGGTTTGCGGCCCAGTCCGGCAAGAAACAGAAACTTGGACTATGTTGATTGAATATATCAATCACACTCAAGGAAGAGCGTGCCCACTATTCCATTCAATACCCATAACGGTATAATTGCTTCAGCGGAAAACGAGAAGCCCATCCACTGGGTTGGCTCTGCCAAGAAGGATTTACTGGCGATGCCCGTGCAAGTTGTTTCTGATATTGGTTACGCGCTTGGCACTGTGCAGCAAGGTGTAACACCACCCAACTGCAAACCATGGAAAGGCGCAGGTGCTGGGGTGTTCGAGGTTGTTGAAGATTTTCAGGGTAACACCTATCGTGCTGCTTATACTGTCCACTTCCTCGAAGCCATTTACGTGTTGCATTGCTTCCAGAAGAAATCTCCCTCTGGCATACGCACAGCCAAGGCAGATATTGATCTGATACATGCACGTTTGAAATTAGCCCAATCCGACTACAAGGTGCTGTATGGCAAAACGAAATGAGATAATAGAACGAGGCTCGAACAATGTGTTTGTCGACCTTGGATTCAAAGACGCGGGCGAGCGCAAACTGAAAGTTGAGTTGGCAATTCGTCTCAACTCGCTGCTTGATGAGAAAAGCCTTAGCCAGGTTGCAATCGCCAAGCTGTTTGCGGTTTCCCAGCCACATATTTCCGAATTACGAAACTACAAGCTCGACCGCTTTTCCACCGAGCGTCTGCTGCACTTTATGACCATGCTGGATCGCGATGTGGAAATTGTGATTCGCCCCAAAGCGGCAAGACGCAAATCGGGGAGCTTGTCGGTATCGATTGCAGCATGAGCGACAATGCCCGCGCTGTTGCAATGGTAAGAGTACAGTTTGCTTTGGTGTAGCATTACCGAATAACCGGAGCTAACACCATGACCGATTCATCCACCTATACCCCACCCAAAGTCTGGACCTGGGATCAACCCAGCGGCGGCACCTTCGCCAACATCAATCGCCCTGTTGCCAGCCCCACGCATGACAAAGAGTTGCCGGTTGGCCAGCACCCTCTTCAACTCTATTCGCTGGGCACGCCCAATGGTGTGAAAGTGACCATCATGCTGGAGGAATTGCTGGCGCTCGGGCACAGCGGCGCGGAATACGATGCGTGGTTTATCAACATTGGCAAAGGCGATCAGTTTGGCAGTGGCTTTGTTGGCATCAATCCCAATGCCAAGATTCCGGCCATGGTCGATCGCAGCGGTTCAATACCCATACGCATTTTCGAATCCGGCGCCATCCTCATGCACCTTGCTGAAAAATTCGGTGAGTTTCTGCCTGGCGAAGTCAGCGCACGCGCCGAGTGTTTGAGTTGGCTGTTTTGGCAAATGGGCAGCGCACCTTTTCTTGGCGGTGGCTTCGGGCATTTCTATGCCTATGCGCCCATCAAAATTGAATACGCGATCAATCGCTATGCGATGGAAACCAAGCGCCAGCTGGATGTCCTGGATCGTCGCTTGGCAGAATCCGAATATGTGGCCGGCGACAATTACACGCTCGCCGACATAGCCATATGGCCGTGGTACGGCATCATGGCACAAGGCAAAGCTTACAACGCCGGCGAGTTTCTTAACGTGGAGGAATACACGCATCTGCAACGCTGGACAGCGACTGTTGCCGCGAGACCAGCGGTAAAACGCGGGCGCATAGTCAACACGTCGCAAGGCGATCCATCAACCGTGTTGATTGAGCGGCATGCCGCGAGCGATTTCGATGGCAAGAAGCTCGCATAGGGCTTCAATTACCAGACTGCAGCAACTCGCTAAAAACCGAATGAAAATTGATTTTGTGCCGGTTAAACCAGTGTGAACATGAAGGGTGACACTATGAACCATGAAGTCCTCGATCGTCTGGCCATCCGCGATCTGATTGAAAACTGGGCGCTGTGGCGCGACGCCGGCGACTGGGAGCGCTTCGCTACCGTCTGGCATGATGACGCAGTGATGATGGCCACCTGGTTTCAGGGGCCGGCCAAGGATTTCATTCGGGTAACCCAGGAAGGCTGGGCGAAAGGCGTCAGCATCCTGCATTTCCTCGGTGGCATGTCGATTGATCTCGTGGGCGATCGCGCCATCGTGCAGACCAAGATGACAATCTCGCAGCGCGGCAATGTGCAAGCGGTGGCTTGCGACGTGGTTTGCACCGGGCGCTTCTATGACTTCGTCGAGAAGCGTGCCGGACGCTGGGGTGTTGTGCTGCGCCAGCCCATCTATGAGAAGGATCGCATTGATCCGATTGATCCGGCGGCACAACTCCAGCTTGATCAGGCAGCTCTGGCAAAATTCCCGACCGGTTACCGGCATCTGGCCTATATCCAGACCTTGATTGGCTACACCGTAAAGCTCGACATGCCGCAGTTAACCGGCCCCGAAGTGAGCCAGCTGTATGTGCGCGGCAAGGCCTGGTTATCTGGTGGCGCGCTGGAAAACCCGATTCAGGACAGAGCTTAGCCAGCAGAACATGAACGCACTGCGGTGCGCCGTCATTGCTCCCTAGTCTTCCAGAAATCTGTGTGCAACCTTCGCATCGCAGGCTTCATCGGGGCCTGAGAGTTTCAGATCGGGGCGATGATCCCACAACATCGTGAAGGTGACCGGCTTGACCAGATGCAACGAATCTTCCACGGTGGATTCGTAGCTCAAGTGCAGGCGATCGTCGGTGAGCTTCACTCTTTCAACCGTGTGCTTGGCAGGACTCGACGGCACATTGGCAGAAAGGCCGGAAGGATCGGGCGCATAGCCAACGGTGTCGATCACCAGGGTGTCGCCTTCCCACTTGCCGATTGAATGCCCGAATAGCGAAGGCTTCACATTGGCTGGGTGCGTTGCACCCATGTGCACCACGCGCACGCCGATGTCACCCGAGTTGTCGAAGCGGAACACAATTTCCTTGTCGCTGACATCGATGGCACGCACTTCGTTAAGTATGGCCTGGAACGGGATTGGCTCAACGTAGCAGATGCCGTCAGCCGGCCTGCCTTTGGCCTGCGCGGCCTTCCCTGCTTCTGTGTACTGCCATTGTGCGAGCGCCCTGAACATGGCGTTGGTTGTCGCCAGCGATGGCGCCCAATTGCCAGCCAGGCTCTTGGCCGGGGTCAGTGTTGGCGGGCGCTTATTCTCTGCATAGATGGGATGCACCACGCCGTCTGCGGTCGTCACATCGAGACCACGCACGGTCTTGCCCGGCTCGCGATTCGGATTGGCGCGCACCACCACTGGCTTGCCAACCTGCAAGTCTTCCCGCTGCAAACCGTCAACCTGTGCCTGCTGAATGGAAAGCCCCTCCACCTGCACCATTTGCGATTTGCCGTCGGCACCGGTGGTGTCCACGATCAGGTACATGTGAGGATTCTTCCAGTCGAGCCTCGCCAATTTGCCTTTGATCAACACTTCTTGCGACATGTCGTAAGGTGCCTGGCTGTGGTGGGCAAGAGCAGGAGTGCAAAACAGGGATACAGCGGCAACAGCAGAAATAACAACAGGCAGACGAATCATGGTTGAGCCTCCGGAAATTTAGGGACGTACCACTTTTTTGGAATTGTTGGCAGAGTCTACTATAAATGCTGAATTACATACGCCGTAATGTCGCGCAATTGTCTCGTGCCCAGGTGCTGGAGACGAACTTGTCACTGGAAGACTGGAAGAAATAGTTAGTCAAACAAGATCACAGTGTCCTGCTCACCCGGCTCACAGTTGTCGGCAATCGCGTCCCAGCCCTGATGAATCACCATGTGTTGTTGGTTGTGGCAAAACTCCACACGTGTCGCGCCTGGCATCGTGGTGTGAACGAAGGCTTCGATTGAAGCTGGCATGCTGACGCGGTAGCGCGCCTGCATCATGTTTTCTCTGGGGTGGTCATCACTGTGCACCCATTTTACGAAATGGCCCGCCCACATCAGCAGGCGACTCACGTCGAAATCGCTGGGCATGTAGCCCTTGTCTTGCAGCCAGCGCTGGGCAGCAGCGCGTGGGTCTTCGTTGTCGGCAGGCTCAGCTAACGCGCCCCACGCAGCCGCCAGCATTTCGATCACCCATTGATTGCAATTCTGGTAGCGCACGCTGAACGCATAGGCGTTGGCGCTGTACACCGGGGCCAGCAGATTCAGCGCTTGCTGCTTGTCGAGCGCGGTGTGCTCGAGTGTTACAGCATCAGCCTCAGGCAAGAACACCAACGACACATAGCCCAGATCCGGGTTGTCGGTGCCCAGCAGGAAACCGGCCACGCCTTGGTCGAAGATGCGCGGCCGTTTTTCATCACACGCGTAATACAACTGTCGCACCGCCCACGGAATATCGGCATTGGCTTGCAGGGTGAACCCCATATGCGAGTAGCGTTGGCCGAAACGGCCAAGGTCCAGGCCAGAACGCGACATAAGTGCAACGCCTTGCCCGCTACGCTCAAGCTCGGCTTTGACGACCTCACTCATGCGCAGCAGCTTGTCTTTTTGCTCTGCGCTCACTGGCTGCGGCTTGTCACAATAGCGCAGGCTCGCAGCCTGTGCGCAAGTTGCAGCGCAC
>CANCGR010000157.1 GCA_947377625.1 Gammaproteobacteria bacterium
CGGCCGAACATGCGTTCAAACAACGCGCGCGGATTGATTTCCATCGGCAGTGGTGTGGTGGCATTCGCCCACGACAGTGTATTCATATAGGCGCAGGCATAGGCCGGATCGCAACCGCCGATAAAACCGGTGAAATCCTCGGTGGCAGCTTCCAGCGTGCGGAACACTGTGTCCTGGCCGATATGGTTGGCAATCAGTTGATCAATGGTGGTGCCGGCTTGCACATCTTCGGCCACTGTTTTTTTCGGGATGGTGCCCGACAGCCACGACGCCACGCTCACACCATGACCTGACACTGGATTGGCCAGCTGGGAAACAATGGTCATGTAATCCTTGTGTGGAGTCAGCGGCTGCAAGATGGTCGAGAGCTCAACATTCCTTCCCACTTGTGGTGGTGTCCAGTAACCGGGTCGTTCGCCGTGCGGAACGAACACTGCCGCAAACCGTTTCGGCCTGGCGACTGCGGCAGAGGCAGCCGGCAGCATTGAATCCAGCAGTGGCAGCGCCAGGCCAATGCCGAGACCACGCAGCAGGTGACGACGTGAAACACTTTTGCGGGTTAGAAAATTCATGTCCTGCTCCCTCTCGTTAACTGATCTTCCACTGCTTGTTATTGTTTGCCTTCCTGCTGTGAACTCACGCGCATCTGAAACGGCACACTGCGCACGACGCCGCCAATCAGCTGCGAAAAGCGATAGCTCTTGTCAGCATCGCGCACTATCTGTCTTATCGCGGGCATGTCGGCAGCAACCGTGCCACGACCAAGCGCATAGATCATCAATTTCTCAGTCAGCATCGTGACAAAAATCTCGGGCTGCTTCATGAGCGCTCGCCGCAGTTCAATCGGGCCATCAATTTTAGTGCCGTCCAGCATGACGCCAGTGGAATTGATCAGTGTGCTGTCAATGCCTGCTTCATGGTCGCGCCAGGCGCCGACGGCATCAAATTTTTCCATCGAAAATCCGATAGGGTCCATCATCGCGTGACAGGCAGCACACACCGGACTGGTACGGTGCGCTTCCATGCGTTCGCGCATCGTAACCACCTTGCCACCGTCACTATCATCAACCGGTTTCAACGCTGGCACATCCGGGGGCGGCGCCGGCGGTGGCGCACCCAGCAAATTTTCCAGTACCCACTTGCCGCGCACGATTGGTGAGGTGCGATCAGTATGCGAAGAAATCATCTGCACGCTGCCTTTGCCGAGCAAGCCCCAACGCGCCTCATCCTTGAGTTGCACTTTGCGGAAGTGATTGCCGTACACATCGTGGATGCCGTAATGCCGCGCAACACGTTCGTTGAGGTAAGTGTAGTCAGCATTCATCAGGTCAAGCACGTTGCGATCTTCACGCACGATGCTCTCGAAGAACAATTGTGTTTCTGTCATCAACCCTTGCCGCAAATTGTCGTCAAAATCGGGAAAGCCGGATGAGTTCGGCACCATGCTGCCCAAGTTACGCAGATACAACCACTGGCCGGCAAAGTTGTCGACCAGCGCATGGGCTTTCGGATCGGCCAACATGCGCAACACTTGTTGATCAAGCACCTTGGGGTTTGACAGTTGTTTGCTTTGCGCCAGTTTCAACAACGCCTCATCAGGGCCACTGCTCCACAGAAAAAACGACAGGCGCGAAGCGAACTCAACATCGCTTACCCGGTGTGCAACGCCGGGTTTGACTTGCTCAGTATCGGCCTCGATACGGAAGGTAAACTTCGGGCTGGCCAGCAAGCGCTCAATGGCAGTTTGTATGCCAGACTCGAAGCCATTGCGAGCGCGACCCTGCGTGAAAAACGTCATCAGCGTGTCGATATCCCGTGGCGTCATGGCGCCACGATAGGCTTGCCGCGCAAGGGCAGACAATATTGTGTGCGCACATTGCAGTTCTGTTTCGCTGGGTGCAGAGGTTTGCGCTTGCGGGCGGCACGTAAAAATACGGCGACGCGAGGGCGTGTCGCCCGGACCGGTGACCTTATAAGGCCCGGTGATAGTGAGAGTTTCAATATGAGGATGGCCGGTGACATCCAGCAGATCTTGCGAGCTACGCAGAAACGCTTGCAGACGCTGACTGTTCTGCGTTGCACCTTGATAGACAAAGCCAACACCGATGTCGTGCGGCCCCGCGCCTAGTTTTGTCACTGTCGAACTGCGCGCCTCAATGGCTTCAGCACCGTTGGCGATATTGCGCATCAGCGCAAGAAAGTCATCGTTGCCGCCGACACTGGCGCTGTGGACACGTTCGCCATCCACAGTGATTTCCATTTGATGGATAAGTTCCAAACCTTTCAGCGCACCGAGATTGGATTTGTAGAATTTGACATCCAGACGGTATTCGCCATCCAGCGGTAACACGGTGTGCAACATGCCACCGCCGACAGTGCCCACTGGCATGCCCTGCACAGGAATGTCTTGCGACGCATCCTGCCGAATGCGGAAGGTGTAGGCAGAAGGCCCGGTGCCAGCATCGCCGACGGCGAGCGCAGCAATCTTGCCGGCAGCACTCAAGTATTGCTCTACCAATACTGGTGAGGTGCCGAGTGCTTCTGCGTTGTTGTCAAAACCATAAGCGGAATCGTCGGGTGGCAACAAGGTGGATGCGTCTATGTCGAGATCGAGCAGATCGCGAATGGAATTCTGATACTCGGCGCGGTTCAGGCGTCGCACCAGAAACGGCCCGGGATCAGGTTTGGCTTGGTCGAGCTGTTGCACCAGTGAGCCAATCATCGCTTGTCGCAGCACAAGCGGCGGGTGCCCCTTGGCATTTTGCGGCGGCATCATTCCGACGCGCAATTTGCGGACGACCTTTTCCCATACCTCTGGATTGCTGTGCAGATCCGCAGATGACAGCTGATCAAAAGCAAGGCTGCCGGCCCAATCTTCAGCATTGTGGCAATCGCTGCAATAGTGCCGAATGAATTGCTCGCGCTCTGCCGTGGAAAGCGGCGAAGCACCGTAGCTAAAGCGCGTGGTCAGCAACAATACTGCCAGCGATGTTATTGTTCTCGATAAACCCACTGCCAACCCCCTCCGGGTATAGACCGTAGCCCTCCTTTCAAGGTGCTGGCTTTTTCATGTCCTGCCGCGTGGCGCGCAAAATATTCTGAATGCCACGATTGCCCTCATGACAAGCGTATTCGTACAAGAGGCCATCGGAGCGTGTCAGTGGAATTTCTCCACTCCACGCACTGGTCCACACGGTGGGATCTTCGACGGTGAACTGGTAGAGCAGGATGTCGGCACTTGTGAGCGTGAAGCGCTCGATCACGCGCAGATTTTCATCCGCTGCTTGCATGGTGCCTTGAAACTGGCCGGTGAAGTTGGTCGACTCCACCACCAGTGTGTCGCCTTCCCAATGACCGCGTGGGTCGCCATACCATTGCTTCACCTGGGTGGGCAGATGCGGCGAGCCATCGGTTGGAATGCGGCGCACTTGATGCACCATTTCGGTATTGATGGCGAGCGTGCCCTTTGACTGCACCAGTTGGTAGTTGTTGTTATACGCCGTGGCCAGCATCGGCACCGTGGTGCCGAACGAAATGCACCGCGTCATCAAGTCCAGCACTTCTGGTGCATAAGAGGGCGCCAGCGCTCCCCCGTTGTTGGTCGTGCAACCTGGTTGACGACAGCGCTCGGTGATGGCTGCTTGTTCGGCTGCCAAAGCCGCGCGGCGTTTTTCAGTCATGGCCGGGATGCGGCCGCTGGGTGGATCGACCACGATGGAAGTGCGCATGTTGGGCAGGATTTCCGTGCCGGAGTCCCACCAGAAATCGTTGTAGGCAGTGAGCACATCGCGAACATCGTTGGTGCGCGTGTCACGATCACCACGCGCTTGCAGGCGCTCTTTGAAAACTTTGGCATCTTCTGCCGTAAAAAATGCTTTGTCGCCGAGCTCAGTGGAGCGTTGCAGCGGAGTGACTGATTTGTTGGTCCAGATGCCTTCGAAGTTTGGCCTGCCATCATTCATGCGTGGGATGGCGACGGTTGCCGAATCTGGCGTGGCGGCCAGCGTGCCTGTGGTGACAAGCAACAGGGCTTTGAGCAACAAGGCACTCGCGCGTTTGACCTGCGAGTCACAGAAACTACACATGGTGCTTGGCGGGTTCATGATGGTTTCCTCACAGCAGCAAGCTCTGACATTTACTTGCCGATCGCGTCATACAAGGCGTTTTCGGCAAAAGGAATACATTTGAATTCGATCAGTTGCGCATTGTCTTCCTTGTGCCGGTACAGCGGCATACGGATGGTCCACGGCTGCGCAAATACTTCCGGGTCGGTCAGCGTCGCCTCAAACATCAACACATCGTTGCCCAGCAGCGTGTAGCGCTCGGTGACTTCCAATTTGTCGCTGTGGTAATTGCCGGAACGATCCAGCCAGGTTTGATCGTTTTGAGCGCTCACATTGATGACCAACGTGTTGTTGTCCCAATGCCCGGTATTCCAGCCCATCCAGCTTGACGCAGGCGCTGGCCCCGGATCCTGCATATAAACAGTGCGAACGGCGTCGGCGAATTCGTAGGAAATCAGAATGGTGTCCTTGCCCTGCACGATCTGGAACGGATAGGGCAGATAGTTGGCGCGTGGCACACCGGGCATGAAGCATTTGAGCTCGGGATCAATGGTCCAGCGCTGCGCACGATTGCTGTTGCGCTTGGCAAGGGCGGTTGGCAAGTAGGGAATCTTGCCTTCTTTGACAAAGCCAATGCCGGCAGGGATTGCCAGCAGTGCACCCAAGCTGGCAACCGGGCCTGCTTCTGCAGCATGGGCTTCCAGTTCCCAGTTGGCAGTGTTCATGGCTTGCCAGATACCGCTGAGATCGGGCTTTGCCTTGGGTTTTGGCTGCGCGCAGGCAGCATTCACGAGCAAGGCTGCCAGCGTTGTCAGAGCTATCCGGATTAAATTTTTGTGCAGCAAAGTGTCCTCCTTGAATGGTGCGCTTTGGTCAGGGAGTAGAAGAACCTTCAATGAAAAGTTTTCTGCCGTCGGTCAGCGTCAGGTTGCGACCACTGGCATGGTTGGAGCCATCGCGCGACTGATAGCCATCCACGATAACTTCGGTGCCCACGGGCACGGTGTTCTGGTTGATGCCTTTGCGGAACAGGGTGTTGGGCGTGCCGCCCTCGATCTCCCAGTGTTCCATTTCGCCCTTGGCGTTTTTGACCTCGACATGAATCCATGAATGCGGGTTCATGAACTCCACTTTCGAAATCTTGCCTTGCAGCTGGATCGGTTTCTGAAGGTCGAATTCTGCTGCGAATGAGTGATGTGCCCAGGCGCATTGTTGCCAGGCACCGAGTAGAAACAAGCAAATCACACTGATGGAGCGTTTCATGTCTTATCCCCTCACTGACTATCTCTGAACCACGTTTTTTATGGTGGCTTCCAACAGATGAGTGCTGTGTGCAAGCTGCACTCGTGAAGCAAGAGCCTTCCTGAGTATAGAGAGGTCGCATGAAATACTGCAATGACTGTCTTGCGCAAGTCAAAGCGATGGGCTTTATACTGCACTTGATCAACGTGGTTGTTGTCTCACACTTTTATTCATCAGGTTCGTTCATCAGATTCATCAATCAGAGGGACTCATGAAGTATCAAAGTACCAGAGCTTCAGGAATCCGCAGCACGTGGCCGGTTGTGCTGCTTTTTTGGATGAGCCTTGCCAACGCGCAATGGCCTGACCACCCAACACCCAATGTGACGAAAACAACCACGGGCGCTGTCGACTATCAGGCGATGGCACCGCGTACTGCTGATCAGCATCCCGATTTCTCCGGGCTGTGGGAGCCTTGGGTTTCCTCCGCGCCAGGACGTGCCGCTGGTGGCGCCAAAGCTGTTAATGCCAAAGGCGGCAACGGTATACCACCGTTGGGCACTTTCTTTGATCTTGGAGTCAACATTGAAGGTGGCTTGCCATATTTGCCTGCAGCCAAAACCCTGCATGACCAGCGCAAGGCCACTGACAGCCGCGACAATCCCGACGCCCACTGTTTGCCAATGGGGCTCACGCAACTGCACTTGCATCCGCAACCGCACAAGATAGTGCAAACGCCAAATCTCATTGTCATGCTGTGGGAAGGCAACAGTGGTCTGCGGCAGATTTTTCTCGATGGTCGCTCACTGCCCAAGGATGACCCACTGCCCTGGTGGTATGGTTATTCAGTCGGGCATTGGGAAGGCGAGGCCCTGGTGGTGGAAACCATTGGCATCCGCGATGGCGGTTGGCTGGATGTCTATGGCAGCCCCTTGAGCGACAAGGCGCGCGTGACTGAGCGTTTTCAACGGCCGCAGTACGGCAAGATGACAGTGGATGTAACCATCGACGACCCGGTGAATTACAGCAAGCCATTCACTGTGCGCATCGAACACGGCGTAATGCTCAATAGCGAGCTGATCGAATTCATTTGCCAGGAAAACGAACAAAGCTCGTTGTATTTCGACAAACAATAACAAGAGGGGGGAATCATGCAACGCAAG
>CANCGR010000158.1 GCA_947377625.1 Gammaproteobacteria bacterium
GTAACCGGCTTGAAAGTAATCAATCCCTGGGAAACTCATCATTCATAACGCAAGGCCAGCACCGGCTTGGCATTCGCCGCTTTCGCTGCCATAAAACCCACCGTCAGCCACGCAATCAGCAAAGCCAGCAAACTGGCGCCCGCACCAGACAACATGATCACCGTGGTATCAAGCCGGTAAGGAAAACGCTGCAACCATTGCGTGATAGCCCAGAAGCCGAACGGCCAGGCCACCACATTGGCGGCCAGGATGGGTTTGGAGAATTGCCACAGCAGCAGGCCGACGATCGCGCTGGTGTCGGCCCCCATCACCTTGCGCACGCCGATTTCCTTCACACGTTTCACCATGGTGGCGGCGACCAGCCCATAAAGCCCAAGCAACGCTATCACCACTGCCAGCAGCGTGCTGCCGATGACGATGTTGGCTTCAAACTTTTCCCTTTGCAGCGCGTATTCAAGCGAGTCCGCTGTGAGCGGAGTAAAAGGCACATTGCCAACCACGCTCTGCCAGACGCTTTCCATCGCGGGTTTCACAGCACTGATCTGGGTACCTGGGTCCAGCTTGACTGCAACAAAACCCGCACTGGGTGCAAAGCGGTAGTACTGCGCGATGGGCGGCAGCATCACAGAAGCGAACTGCGTATCGGCCACCACGCCGATGATGCGAAAAGTCTGCTTGTTCACTTTACCGTCCTGGCCCACATTCTCCTGCTCGAACAATTGCTCAAGCGCTGCAGCTGACTCAGTGAAGCCCAGCGCCGCTACGCCAGCGCTGTTCAGCACCGCATTCTGTATCGGGGGAGCCGCTGCAGGCACAGCGGCTCCTGGGGTGGCCGCAGGCGGCGCATCATCAGCCGCAAATTCACGGCCTGCCAGCAAGTTCACCGACATTGTTTTGAAGTAGTTACTCCCCACTGCGGCGCCTTGCAACTGCGCGTCTTTGACATCGCCGTTGGCAGTGACGAGTTTAACCACATTGGGTGTACCTACCATTATCGTGCCTGGCGATACGCCACCGGTGGAAGCCAGTTGCACACCAGGTAGCTTGGCGAACTCCTCGATCAAGGTGGGGACTTTATTCTGGGCATCCGCATTGAAGACACGCAGCGACACTATATTTTCCAGGCTGTAGCCGCGATCACGCTGCTGCGTGAAGCGGATCTGTTGCTGCACCACGGCGCTGGCCAGCAACAACACGATGACCGTTGCAAACTGGATGCCCACCAGCAACTTGCGCAACGTATTGCCGCTGCTCACCAGTGCTCCACCGCTGCTGCGCAGCAGCAGCACCGGCTTGCCACGCGACAACAGCAAAGCCGGGTAAGCACTGCTCAGCAGCGTAAAGCCCGTCACAATCAGCAAGCAAACACCGAGACTGCGCCAGCCCAGCAAATCCAGCTCGAAAGAAACCTTCAGCAAGGCCTGCAACTTGGGCAACCCCAATTGCAATAGCAGCACCGCGAGCAGTGCTGCCAGCAAGGTGTGGCAGAAAGCATCCAGCAAGTACTGTTGCATCAATTGCGTAACTGCCGCGCCCACGGTTTTCCTGATGCCCACTTCCCGCATGCGCTCCACTGAACGCAGCGTGGCCAGCATCACAAAGTTGCAACCACTCACCAGCAGCACCAGCACACCAATGGCGGCGTAGACCCACAAGCGCTCGACATTGTTGCCACTGTCAAAAGGCGAAGGCGCCAGATGCACATCCTGCAAAGGCTGCAACGAGAAACGGGTTTTGCTGTTGCCGTAGTCCATGTACTTGTTCTGGTCCATAAAGCTGCGCAGTTCGCTTTCAACTGTTTTCGGTGCCACCGTCGCCTGCAATTTGAAGTAGTGGGTCACACTCAAGGGCTGTTGCTGCGGCGAGAAATTCCAGCTATCCAATGCAGCTTGCTGCACGCCCAGCGCGCCAGGATCAAACAGTGCGAGGAAGCCCATCCGGTCCAGGCTGGTGGGGTCGGGCAGGCGATAGACCGCTTTGACTACATAGTCAGTCTTGCCGCGTGACGGCACAGCGACCGTTACGGTTTTTCCGAGCGGCGATTCAGTGCCAAAATACTGCGTGGCACTCTTGGCACTGATGGCGATCGCGTGCGGATCTGCAAAGACTTCCTGCAAGTCACCCGACACCGTTTGCCATTGCAACAACTTGAGCAGTGCAGGCTCGGCGTAATACACGGTCTGGTTAGCCAGCGGCTCGTTTTTGATCGTGACAGAAGAGCCCTGCACGTCGTACACCCGCGCATAAACCTCGAAAGCTTCCGGGTGACGGCTTTGCAAACTGGTGCCCAACGCATAAGGAGCCCACGTCAGGAATGCGAAGCTGTTGCCAGTGGCGGCTTCTTGCGCACCGTTCAGGCGATAAATCCGCTCGGCGTTCTGCCAGTGCTTGTCGTAGGAAAATTCACGGTGCACATAGAAAAACAGCGCGAAGAACACCGCCAACCCCAGTGCGAGGCCAGCGACATTGATGAAGGTAGTGAGCTTGTTGCGCAAACTGTTGCGCAACGTGGATCGCAAGTAATCGTGCAGCATGTTGTTATTCCTTTAAATGCTTTGACTATTCACTTCTTAACGACAACACCGGCGAACTTGATACCACTTTGAAAGATTGAGCCACGACTGTCGATAGCGCCAGCATGCCCACAATCAAAGTGGAAATCATGAACACCATTACACTCATATCTATCCGGTAGGAAAAAACAGAAAGCCATCTGTTCATCGTCATATAGGCAATCAGCCACGCGAACAGCGATGCAACCAACACCAGCGCAAGTGTGCGTCTTGAAACCAGCATGAGTATTTGCGGTATTGATGCACCCAGCACTTTGCGTATGCCAATTTCCTTGGTGCGCTGCGCAATAGTGAACATGTTCAAACCATAAAGGCCCAGACAGGAGATGAAAATACACAGCGCAGCAAATATGCCCAACAGCCGCATCAGATGGTTTTCATCCTGATAACGCGTTTGCAAAGCCTGCGACAAGAACTGGTAACTAAAGGGATGAACAGCATCGAAGCGCCTGACCACCGTGCCGATATAGTCCAGCGTTGACTCCACCGACGTGGTATCGATATTGATCAGCATATGGCGTTTGAGATTAATGCGAATCTGCGGTGACAGCTTGTCCAGGTTAACCGTATTTTTGTACATGATCAGCGGACCTACGGGCACATGCAGAGACTGGTAATTGAAATCACGCACCACACCTATCACTTTGCGCTTGGCCGTGCCCATGCGTTTGCCCAGCGGGTTTTCCCACCCCATCTGCCGCACCAGTGCTTCATTCACGATCATGGCGGTGCCGGGGTCAGCTGTGTTTTCTGGCGAGAAATCCCGGCCTTGCACGACGTCAATGCCTGCCACACTGTTGAAGTTAAGCTCCACCGGAAAATGATGCACAATCAAGCCGCTCATTTCACCGGCGTTGGTCTCGGCATCCATAAATCCCACTGGTAAATCCAGCCCGAGCATGGCGTCGGCTGACGTGACACCCTTGATGTGCTCGTTGCGCAGCAGCTCGCTGGCAATGACCGGCAACTTTTCCAGCACATCGGCACCGGTGAGAGTGACGATCACTCTGCCTTGCTCTGCAAAACCCAGTGACTTTTTTTTCATGAATTGCATCTGGGACTCCATGATCAGCACGCTGCAGATTATGCAGGTAGTTATCGTGAACTGGATGAACACCAGAATGTTGCGCAAAGACAGACTGCTCTGACCAATCCGGTCAGCATGCTTCATTGCATGCAATACCGGCACCGACGACAGATAAAAAGCCGGATACAGTCCCGCCAGAATTCCAATCAACAGGCTGAACCCCAACATGCTGGCAAGCACCAGGGGATGATGCAGGCTCTGCGCAAGCGAAAATTTTCCCAACCAGTTGCCAAGCGGCGTAAGCGGATAGGCCAGCTCCAGAAACACCAGGCAAACCAGCAGCGCCAACAACGAAAACAGCACTGACTCACCGACATACCTCAGCGCCAGATTGACCCTGTTTATTCCAAGTACTTTGCGCACCCCAATTTCCCGCGCGCGCTTGGCAGCACTAGCGGTGGCCAGATTGATGTGGTTGAAACACGCAATGACCAGAATAAAAGCAACTACTGCTTCCAGTCCGAGCAGATAGTTAAGATTACCCGTTGGCAGGTCATTGGTTACATCAGAATAGAGATGAATATCGGATAAAGGCTGTAACCAGGCACCCCAGCCGTCGACATGAATCTGTCTGCCACGGTCAGCCATATAGCGGGGGAAAAAATAATCAGCCTTGTCACGAAACTCTCTGGCGTTAAAAGTTTTTGAAACCAGCAGATAAGTAAAGTCTGAGGCCCCGAACAATGCCTCAGCATCCACCGCACCTGTCTGCGGTCCGACAATGGCGTTATAGGAAAGCAACACATCGTATTTAAGATGGGAGTTGTCAGGCAGGTCGTCGTACACCAGCGTTATGGTTTTAAGTTCGCCATTCTCCAGCTGAATCACTTCCCCCAGCGGATTGGCGTCTGCAAAGTAACTGGCGGCAAACTTCTTGCTGACCGCCGCCGAAGCCGGATCATGCAACGCAGTGGACGGATCGCCATAAAGCACGTGCACAGTGAAAACATCAAAAACATTTTCATCAGTGCTGTAGATATCCGACCAGAACAGTGCCTTGTCCTTATAGCTGACACGCTGCTCGGCGCTTGCATCCCAACTGCCCAGCTTGCGAAAGCGCACATAGGCATCAATGCCTTGCATATCTTTGGCCAGCAGGGGAGCAAGTTGACCAGCGGTAGTTGCCATACGTTCAGAGCGGCCATTGACGACAAACTCATTGGCTACGCGGTAGATCCGGTCGGCAAGCACATTGTGTTTGTCGTAAGTAAGCTCCTGACGAAGATAAAGTCCCAATACCACGCAGGCGACAAGCGCCAGTGACAGACCGGCGACATTGATGAGGGTGTAGACCTTGTCTCTTAACAGAACTCCAAGCACGCGAACCTCAAATAGGGCTTATTCATACCGCAGCGCCAGCAGTTATTGCAAATTTCGAGCCGGACATAATCTTTATTCAGTTCAACAAGTTACTAAACAGGGTGTGAAACCGGCTGTCCGTTACCAGACAGCAAATGTCCGCAGCCGGACACTGGCCAGCTTTGGTCTGGCCCAGCAGCCGAAATATTGGGCGGCTCAGTCATGCCTGCCTATACTGTTTTGTACCCGCTTCCTTCCGGTAGCTTAATTGCACAATATCTCATTTTGAGATATTGCATCTATGGAGCCCCTGACATGATGATGCTGAAGGAAGTAAGCCACCACTACACCGCACTGTGCGCGCAGATTCCGCTTAAACCGATACATAGTAAAAAAGACTATGAGCGCGCCGTGGCCGCACTAAACAGCCTGATGGATGCCGGCGTTGCCAATGAAAAGCATCCGCTGGCCGATCTGTTGGCGATTCTGGGCGACCTGATTGGCAATTATGAGCAGGCCCATCTGCTGCGCGAGCAGGCATCCCCTGCCGGTGTGCTGCGATTCCTGATGGATCAACACGGTCTGACCCAAGCAGACTTGCAAGAGGTGGGTAGCCAAGGGGTGGTGTCTGAAATTCTCTCCGGCAAACGCGCATTGAATGTTCGTCAGGTGCGCGCACTCGCGGAGCGGTTTGCGGTCTCACCCACTGTTTTTCTTGACCGGTGAAAGACATGCCGATTCACGCAGCGACTGTGATCCCGCAAGCTTGAGACCTTTTTGCCTGTTTGATGACAATCTGCACCTGCTGATCCAGTGCCACCATGGCATGAAGGAGACGCTCGAGTGAAATGTTCTGCAACTTGTGGCGGCGGATCTGTGAAATCTTCGGCTGGGTCATGCCGGTAATTGCGGCGGCTTGCACTTGGCTCAGCTCACGCTTATCAAACAGGGAGTTAAGTTTCACGGCCAGTGCCACCTTCGCCGTCAGCTCTTCTGCATCATCGAAACCGAGATCGACCAGAACATTATCAGTGCCTTTGGGTTTCTGCTTGCGTGTCATGAACGTTTCTCTTTGTAGTAGGCAAGTACGGTTTTCAATCGTTGTCTAATCACTTTGATGTCTGCTTGTGGCGTTGCAATGCCAGACTTGGACTTTTTCTGGAAGGCATGCAATACATGCACAGCGTTTCCAATATTGACTACGTAAACAGCGCGGAACGCTTCACCACCGTAACTATCAACGATTTCATAAACGCCGGAACCTATACCCTTTAACTGTTTTGCAGAATCTGGCGTGCGACCAAGCTGCACAACGAACAGTGCAATGCCCATGTCTTTCTGTACCGTGACGGGAAATTCCTTGAAATCCTTTTTTGACGAACCCTCCCAATAGAGGATTTTGCGATCATCCATGATTATATCCGTTCAGGAATATGACGCAACCGGGAGACGCCGCG
>CANCGR010000159.1 GCA_947377625.1 Gammaproteobacteria bacterium
GTGTGCCCTTGGCAAGTGCGCTGGTGAACGGTGGACTGGTCGTGCTTGAACTTACCATGCGCACACCGGTGGCGCTTGATGCGATCAGGCTGCTGCGCAAACAATTTCCTGCGGCTATCGTCGGTGCCGGCACGGTAATGGACGCCGCCCAACTGCAACAAGCCATTGATGCCGGCGCGCAGTTCATTGTGAGCCCCGGCACTACCGAAGCTCTGGTGAGTGCGGTCGCTGAGAGCGGCCTTGCTTATCTGCCGGGTGCAGCCACGCCCAGCGAAATGATGCGACTGGCTGAGCGAGGTTTTACTGTGCAGAAATTTTTCCCGGCGGAAGCGGCTGGTGGAGTCGATATGCTGCGCTCACTGGCGGCACCGTTGTCGAAAATCCGTTTCTGCCCGACTGGCGGGCTGACGCCTGACAATGCGTTGCACTATCTGAGCTTGCCGAATGTAGTGTGCATCGGTGGCTCGTGGATGGTCAGCAAGAAACTGGTTGATGGACATCAATGGCAGGAGATAGAACGTCTCTCACATCTGGCTGCAGCATTGCCGCGCAGTCACTGATTGACGCACAATCGCGCTACTTGATTTCCTGCCTGCACGGGCCCGCTTCATGAATCAGACTGTTCATATTGTTGCCGACATCGGCGGCACCAACGCGCGTTTCACCACGGTTGATCTCACCCAACCGCCGTCAGCGGCCGGACTTGCGCAAGAACAAAAATATCACTGCGCCGACTTCAGCGACATCGAGCAGCTGTGTCGCGCCTACTTGCAAACATTGCCGGCCCATACCGATGTGCAGCAGTTCTGTATTTGTATAGCCGGTGCCGTCGAGCAGGATGAAATCTACATGCCCAACCGTGGCTGGACCTTCAGCCAGCAAGCCTTGGTCAAAGCCATTGGCTTGCCGATCACCTTCATCAATGATTTCACCGCGCAGGTTCACAGCATCGCTACGCTGACCAGTGATGAAATTGAATGGCTCGGCGCACCGCGTCCGCATGGCAATCGGGTGTTTGCAGTAGTCGGCCCCGGTACTGGTTTGGGTGTAGGTGCAATGACGTCGCGCCATGAAGCCATTCCGTCGGAAGGTGGCCATTGCAGTTTTGCGCCGCAGAATCTGCATCAGCTCGCGCTGTTGCAAACCCTGTGGCAGCGACAGCCACGGGTGGAAATTGAAAACGTATTGTCAGGGCCGGGGCTCGAACGCTTGTATTGGGCCAATGCCAAGCTGCAGGGCCGGGAGGCGCAACTGCCGGCACCGGAAATTACCAAGGCTGCCATGGCGGGCGACACTTTTGCGTTGGCGGTGATCCAGGATTTCTTCGACATCATGGGCGCCTTCGCCAGTGACGTGGCAGTGCTGGTCGGCGCTGTAGACGGCGTTTACATCGTCGGTGATCTGCATGCCCATCTGCGCAGCCTCAATGATGTCGTACGTTTTCGTGAGAGCTTCAACGACAAGGATAACTACCGCGACTACTGCAGCCGCATCCCGCTGGCACTGGTCACCGCACACGACACCGGACTCAGGGGCTGCTGGCGCTATCTGGAGTTGCAGCAGCAAGGTAATTTGGGGTCAAAGTAAAAACTCACGGTTCCTGACACTGCCCCAGGTTTTTACTCTGACCCCAATTGCTTAAGGGCTTATACTTCGGTTTTTGCGCGAATAATCCTGGTGCTTCCACAACAACCAAAATTTTTCCAGAGCCTGGAATCCCTGCGTGGCATTGCCGCGCTCATGGTTGCCTTGTCACACTCGCTGGGAGCTCTCAGCATTGTGCAGGCTGACTCCGCTTTCTACAAAAAACTGCTGACAATTGCCGGCAATGGCGGAGTAGGGGTGATTGTTTTTTTTGTGCTGAGCGGCTTTGTGCTGACCTGCTCGGTTAATACCTCGGGCCGCACTGATTTCATGGCGTGGCTGGGCTTCTGGTTGCGCCGTTGCTTCCGGATATTTCCGGCCTTGATAGTGGCGACGCTGTTCTGCGCCTTGATACTCAGTATGTTCTCGTTCACCCATGTGTTTGAAGCCGGCTCGGCCGAGCTCTATCACTATTGGCAGCAAGGCATATCGTGGAGCCTGCTCGCTGGCAACTTGTTGCTGACCAACAACTACGTCAACCCGGTCACCTGGACGCTGGAGATCGAGGTGTTGGGTGCTTTGTTTTTTCCGCTCATTTACTGCATCGGCAAAAGCTCGCGCACTGCAGTGCTGCTGTTATTGGCACTGTGGATCGCAGCATTTCTGCTTACGCCACTGTTCTCCTACGCCAGAACCGGCTTTGTTTTCATGTTCGTCATGGGATTGCTGGCGCATGACCTTGGGCGCTGGCTCACGCGATTTTCGGTCACGACTCTGAAATGGCTGGCCGCCACCGCGTTCATGCTGTGTTGTCTCAGCAACCTGGTGCCACCTGCAAAGGAAGTCTACGCGTGGGTGAGAGAAGCTGTGCTGGCAATGATTTTGATTGCTTCGTTGACTGCGATCACTGAAGAAAAACAATTTGCCGTGCTGGTTCATCGCTACACCCGGTTTCTGGGCAAGATTTCCTACAGTTTTTACTTGTTGCATTTTCCGGTGGGCATGCTGGTCTTGCGGGCCCTGTTCAACATCGTGCCGGCGGCTGTGTTACTCAACCATCCGAACTTCTGGCAGCTTGTGCTGTTTGTCATCAGCACGGCTTTGACAATCCTGTTGGCTGCCGGCTGTTATTTCTGGCTGGAAAAGCCCTTTATGAACGCTGCGAAAAAATTCTGGAGTTTGTCATTTGCTGCACCCAAGGTCAGCGAAACCTGAGTGGTGTAATACTTGAGTGGCGTAATACTTGAGTAGTGCATCTGCTCAGTAACCCGCCACACCGCCAACATTGCGCGGATCAGACACACCTTCCAGCACGCCGTCTTTCTTGACGATGGTATTGGCATCACCAATGCCAAAGCCGGAACCGTTCAAACCTTTGTGTCCCATTTTTTTCAGTTCAGTGACGGCGTCTTCAGTGAAGGCGCCGGTTTCATAACGCACGTTGTCAGGCATCCACTGATGATGAAAACGCGGACTGCTCACCGCCTTGTCGGCATTCATGCCGTGATCGAGTACGTTCACCACCACTTCCAGCACCGTGTTGATGATGGTGGAACCACCGGGTGAGCCGGTGACCATCACCAGCTTGCCATCGCGGGTGACGATGGTAGGAGCCATGGAACTCAGCATGCGTTTGCCCGGCTGGATTTCATTGGCATCACGGCCGATCAAGCCATAGGAATTCGGTGTGTTGGGTTTGCTGGAGAAGTCGTCCATTTCATTGTTCATCAAAAAGCCCAAGCCCGGCACCACAATGCGATTGCCGTAGCTGCGGTTGAGCGTGGTGGTCATGGCCACCGCATTGCCGGCTTTGTCGACTACGGAAAAATGCGTGGTTTGCGGGCTTTCTTCCGGCCATTTGCCGGCGCCAATGGACGCGCTGTCAGTAGCCTTCTGGGCATCGAAATCACTGAAGCGCTGCCGCGCATAATCCTTGGCGATCATTTTTGCAGCCGGCACTTTTACAA
Source organism: Gammaproteobacteria bacterium (assembly GCA_947377625.1). Classification (GTDB taxonomy): domain Bacteria; phylum Pseudomonadota; class Gammaproteobacteria; order Pseudomonadales; family Pseudohongiellaceae; genus CAILUG01. The sequence continues at coordinate 3,552 of CANCGR010000159.1, forward strand.
AATCAGGATCACCCAGATATTCGGCACGGTCAGCATAGGCACGGCGCTGTGCTTCAATCATCAGATGGCCGGTGGCCGCACTGCCAAACCCCAGTTTGCCGATGTTGTACGGTTCCAGCATGTTGAGAATTTGCACCAGCAAGATGCCGCCGGAAGAGGGCGGCGGCATCGACCAGATGTCATTGCCGTGATAAGTGCCATGCACAGGTTCACGCCAGATCGGCTGATATTGTTCGAGATCAGCCAGTGAGATGAGTCCGTTGTTGCGCTGCATTTCCTTGACGATTTGTTCAGCGACAGTGCCTTTGTAAAAACCATCACGGCCTTGGTCGGCGATTAGCTGCAAAGTGGCTGCCAGATCTGTTTGTACCCACATGTCACCGGCTTTGTAAGGAGTGCCGTCATGCGTGAACTTGGCCAGTGAAGCAGGGTAAGGGCGGAAGCCTTCCAGATTTTCTGCAAACTGGCCGGCGAGATCGTCATTGAGTGCAAAGCCTTTGCTGGCAAGTTGTATTGCCGGTGCCAGCACTTGTTGCCGTGTCATAGTGCCATAGCGGGTGAGGGCGTCGAGCAGGCCTGCAACAGTGCCGGGCACGCCGGAGGCTTGCAGACTGTTGACGGTCAGGTTGCGATCAACATTGCCGTTCTTGTCGAGAAACATGTCGCGCTTGGCAGCGGCGGGGGCTTTCTCGCGATTGTCCTGCGCGAAAACACGGCCATCAGCCAGCGAGATCATCATGAAACCACCACCCCCCAGGTTGCCGGCAGAAGGATAGACCACTGCCAATGCAAAAGCGGTGGCAACTGCAGCATCCACCGCATTGCCGCCTTGCTGCAAAATTTTGCTGCCTACTTCGGCCGCCATGTCAGAACGTGAAGCCACCATGCCGTTTTTGCCGGTCATGGTTTCTGCTTGCGCACACAGCGCGCACAACAGTGCAACGCAGCAACTCAGGTGTTTGATCGGATTCATTGCAAGTCCATTGAAAAGCAGGAACTAAGGAAGACGCGGGAGTGGCGAAGCCAGTCCGACAAGACTGCATCATGCCATCGTGTGGATGAATCGGAAAGTCAGATTGATGCGCTCGCCGCTCAGGCCAGGCTGTTTGGGAATGCGATGTTGCCAATGACGCTGGGTGCCGCTGCCCATCACCAGCAAGGCGCCATCACCCAAGCTGATTTTCTGCACGTCATGGCGTTGTTTGTGCCGCAGTTCAAAAGTGCGGGCAGTGCCAAAACTCAGTGAGGCAATCACCGGGTCAGGCCCCAATTCACGCTCATCATCACTGTGCCATGCCACACTGTCGGCGCCATCGCGATACCAGTTCAGCAACACCGAATTCAACGGCAAGGCCAAACGTGTTTGCAGATCTTCACGCAAACCGGCGAGCAGGGGAGTCCATGCTTGTGGTATCAGCTTGAGACCCGAGTAGCCATAGTGACTGCTGCTGTCGCCAAACCAGGCCTGCAGGCGCGGCACCGGCACGGTTTTGCCACCGAACGTGAGCGTGTCCTGTTGCCAGGGAATTTCTGCGCGCAAGTGTACAAACAACTCCGCACAGCGTGTTGCACAGTAGAAAGCAGGGTAATAGGTCAGCGAGGCATCGGGCAGAGCCAGCTGCTCGCCGTCTTCACAAGTTACGGAGTCGAGCAGCGCGCCTTGCATGCTGGTGGGAGCGGGGTATTAGCCCAGCAGTTCGATAAGAGCTGCCTTTTTCTCTTTGGGCAGATTTTCCAGCACACGCACAAAATCAGTGTCAGGCTGCTGTCTGTGGCCCACCTGGAAATTACCGTCTGCGTTGATGTCAGTCATCTGCTGCACCAGCTGTTGCTTTATATAACCTTCCAGCACCATGATGATTTCAGAATTCATGCTGCGGCGGTTATGCTCGGAAAGTTGTTTGATCTGGTCGCGCAAGCCCATGGGCAAGCGAATGACAAATTTTTCGACCACAGTCGGGCCGCGTACATGATCATTTTGATCCAAAGCAAGACTTTCTGATGCAGGGCTGGCAATGACTGTTTGGTCCGCTGCCGGAATGGCTGCGGCAATGTCGTTGGTCATGTTAGTCATGATTGTTTGCTCCTGGCGGATAATGCTGAAAAAAGGGTAAAACCGTTCAATTCAGTCTGGGACAGCATCCGCATCATAATCGCTGATGCGAATTAGCTACCAGACCCAAAACGAGAAAATTGCTGATTTATGCAAGATTTTGACCTGTTTGTGATTGGAGCCGGCTCTGCCGGGGTAAGGGCCGCACGCACTGCGGCGGCGTTGGGTGCCAAGGTGGCGATCGCGGAAGACAAACCACTGGGCGGCACTTGCGTCAACGTGGGCTGCGTTCCCAAGAAACTCTATAGCTATGCCAGTCACTATGGTACCGGCTTTGCTGACGCCAAAGGTTTTGGCTGGCAGCTGGGGCAGGTGAGCTTCGACTGGCCGACCTTGCGGGACAACAAGATCCGTGAAATCAGCCGCCTCAATGGCATCTATGAAAGCCTGCTGGTGAAAGCCGGGGTAACGTTGCTGACAGGAAAAGCCGCGCTGACTTCAGCTACCACTGTTGTGGTCAATGGTCAGGCGTACCGGGCGCGTTACATCCTGATCTGCACCGGCGGCCGGCCTGAGCGCCCGTCTTTCCAGGGTCATGAACTGAGCTTGAGTTCTGACCAGATCTTCGATTTGCCTGAATTGCCAACCCGCATGCTGGTGCTCGGTGCCGGCTATATCGGCGTTGAATTTGCTGGCATCTTTGCCGGTCTGGGCGTGGAAACCTGGCTCAGCTGGCGCAGCGAGTTGCCGCTGCGCGGTTTTGATGAGGATGTGCGCAAGCATTTCATGGCGGAAG
>CANCGR010000160.1 GCA_947377625.1 Gammaproteobacteria bacterium
GAAACACGTCCTGCAACAAATCCATGGCATCGCTGGGATTGTGCATCTGGCGCCGGCAATAGTTGTAGATCTGCCGCTCATGCCGTTCCACCAGCTTGACCCAGGCACGCTGCGAGCCGTCCAGCGCACGCTGGATCAAGGCTTCATCAGAGGGTGGGGAGAACATGCCGCTTTGCCTGCCTGTTTAAGGTGTGAATATCTGCATTGACGCCAACGCTCGCAAAAAAGTTGTACAAGAGCGGAAATAATCCGCACTATTTTCAGGTCGGGATACCCGCATGCTTGCTGGCAGCATATTGGTTCCGGTTTTTTTCCGCAGCTTCCAACTTTTTCGGCGTCGTCAGCGTCATATCTAAAAATTTCGCCAATATCTGGCGGAATTACCTGCCTGGCCAGGATGGCTTTACTGATTAAATGCAAAAAACATCGTTAAAAACAGCGTCAGCTGCATTTTTGCAAGACTGGCACCGGTTTTGCTCTTAGCAATGCAGCTCACAGGCTTGGGTGTATTTCGCCAACTTTTATATTGGAAGCTTTATGAAAAAAATCAGGGGACACATGCCGTTGCATGCGCTGTTGCTGACGCTCGCTTGCACTGTTGCCGGCCAATCTGCATGGGCCCAAACCAAGCCGATTACCTACCATATCCCGCACACCAGCCAGAAACCTGTTATCGATGGTGTATTCAACGTGGACGAATGGCGTGATGCGCTGAGGGTGGAGCTGGTCAATGAAACCTTTCCCGGCCAGAACGTCACGCCGCCCGTCACGACCGAAGCCTACATAATGGAGGATGGTGAGGCGTTTATGATCGCGTTTGTGGCTCATGATCCTGACCCTTCCAAAATCAGGGCCTTCTATCGTGACCGCGACCGTTCGTTCCAGGACGATTTCGTCGGCATGGTGATCGATACCTTCAATGATGAGCGGCGTGCCTTCGAATTTTTTATCAATCCGCTCGGCGTGCAGATGGATCTGATTCAGGATGATGTGAGCAAGCGCGAAGACGACTCCTGGAACGCACTGTGGGACAGCGCCGGCCAGATCAACGACGACGGCTTTGTCGGTGAGATGCGTATTCCGCTCAAACAGTTGCGGCTGCCCAGCGGCATTGCGCAGCAGACCTGGGGCATCGACATCCTGCGCTTTTATCCGCGCGAATCGCGTCACCGCATTTCCAACAACCTGATGGACTACGGGGTGTCCTGTTACTTGTGCCAGTTCAAGAAGGCGGAGGGTTTTGGTGAGGTCAAGCAGACCACCAATTTGCAAGTGATCCCGACTGTTACGTCGAGCTGGTCAGAAACACGACCCCAGCCAGCCACCGATCCCTGGTTGCGCGGTGATCCCAAAGTAGACCCGAGCGTTGATCTGCGCTGGGCCATCAACGAGGACATGATTCTCAATGCCACGCTGAATCCGGATTTTTCCCAGGTCGAAGCCGACCAGGCCCAGCTGGACGTCAACAATACCTTTTCACTGTACTTCCCTGAGCGTCGCGAGTTCTTTCTGGATGGCGCCGAATATTTCAATACGCTCAGTTCGGGCAACAACAATTTTGCCAGCACCAGCGGCAACACGCTGGTCTACACCCGCAACATCAATGATCCCGGGGTTGGGCTCAAGCTCACCGGCAAAAGCAACGATCACACTTATGGGCTGATGGTGGCCGATGATGAGCGCACCGGCTTTCTGATTCCTGGCAACCAAGGCTCGTCGGTGGCAACCATTGCCAACACCAAAAGTCGCGACCTGGCACTGCGCTACCGCTATGACATGGGCCGCAAGATGACGATAGGCACACTGGTGACTGTGCGTGATGCCGATGGTTACAGCAACAAAGTGGTCAGTAGCGATTTCAACTGGCAGGTGGCGCCCAGCGACCGCATCCTCGCGCAAGTGATGCACAGCGAATCAGAGTATCCGCTGTCGATTCAAACGGCTTATTCGCAAAAGCCGGATATGGGGGGCAGCGCCTGGAGCGTGGAATACAACCATCAGGGACGTAACTGGAGCTGGGTGCTGAGTAATACCGATTTCGGTTCTGATTTTCGCGCTGATCTCGGCTTCATCGGCAAGGTAAATTACCGCGAGCAGTTGTTCAATCCGGGTTACACATGGCTGATGGAGCCGGGCGGCATGTTCAACCGGTTGGGGCTGTATAGCGCGGTTATCCGCACTGAAGACCAGAGCGGCAATCTTTTGCAGGACAGCAAATGGGTGGGTCTGTGGTTCAACGGCAAATATCAGTCATATGCCGAAATGACCATGAGCCAGCAGCAAACCGTCTATAACGGCCGCACGTTTGATATCAACACCGGTGGCCTGTTCGCTAATTTTCAGCCAATTGCGGGTACCCAGTTACGGATGAATATCCGCAAGGGTGACGCTATCGATTATGCCAACACCCAGCCGGCGCAAAACTTTCAGCTGTCCCCTGGTTTCAGTGTGCAGCTTGGCCGCCATTTGCAAGTGCAGTTGAACTATACCCATCAAGAACTGGATGTTAGCGGCGGGCGTTTGTTCACCACTGATCTTGGGGATTTGCGGCTTACCTATCAGTTCGACAACAAGAGTTTCGTGCGTGCGGTATTGATCTACTCCGATACTGAGCGTGACCCCAAGCTCTACCGTTTCAACATTGACCAGCATTCCCGCTCACTCAATACCCAGCTGCTATACAGTTATCGCGTCAATGCCCAAACCCGCTTCTTTGTGGGCTATTCCGACAGCGCGATGCAGGACTCAACGGTAAGCGCTCTGGAGCTGACCTATCGCACGGTATTCGCCAAGTTCTCCTACGCTTGGCAGTATTGAGTGTCGTGGCGCGCGCCGTACTGCCGGATTACCGGTAGGCATTTGGATTTGTTCAAGAATTATGGCGAATTTTTATCAAGCAGTGGTTTTTTCTTGACTTTTAGTGTTTTAATAGAGGAGTTAGATTAATAACAAGGAATATCTACATGATTGCATTGATAGTTTACGCAGCGGCGCTTCTCATAGTGATCCTGCATTTCACCAAATTCTGGTCCAACCGCAACATGGAGTGGGTGGTTTTGGTTGCGCCAGTTATTGTATTCGCAGTGAATATCCTGGATTTCCTCAAAATCATTTGAGGCAGGCCCTGCAGTTCTCCTAACCCTGATCCTGCCAGCCAGGATCGGGGATGATCTTCCCTCCGCAGTTTTCCTCCTTCAAACATCCGCTAATTACGATTTCAGCCTGCCATCGCCACCTTGGGTCCAATTTTGGAATTTGCTGTGATCGGCTGCTCAGCATTGGTTGCTGTCAAATGCCACGAGGTTCTCGCGAACAGCCAGGCTGACAACGCCCAGCTCACAGCCAGTAGTAGCAGAATGGCCAGCCCAAGTGCTTGTGTTCCCAAACGTGGACTGAGCCAGTCACTCATCATGCCGACAAACAGCGGTCCTAGTGGCAAGGCCACGATGTTGGTTACCAGCAAGGAATAGGCATGGGCCAGTGCACGTTGTTGCCCACCCAACAGCTGTAGCAGTGTTAGTACCGGGCCCACATTCATATGCATCAGCACAGCGACGCCTGCCAGAGCGCATAACGCAAGCTGCGGTGAGGGCGCGAGAAACACAAAAGGCAGCAATGGCAGCGTCAAACCAAGCGACCATTGGCACAGCTTCGCAAAAGCTCGCCCACTTTGGTTGTTGTCCCAGCGTTGCGCCAGCCAGCCACCGGCAAGTGAGCCACACAGGCCGCCACCGCCATAGACAGCTGCCATCCACAGGCCGGTTTCAGCGCCGCCCAGTCCGTGGTGACGAATGAAAAATGAAGCCATCCACAGACCTGAGCCACTGGCGCCCAAAGTAAACAGGCAGGCTGCCATAACCAGGGTTGCATAGCCTTGCCGTTGCCACAGGCAGTGAGAGCTCTGCCAGAAGTTGCGGGAAATGCTTGGGCGCGGTTGGTTATCAGTGGCACCACGTACTGGTTCTTTCAACGTGAGCAAGATCAAACAGCCCAGTACTACGCCGGGCAGGCCTAGCAACTGCAAAGTAAGACGCCAGCCCAAGTGGGCATTGATAAAACCTCCAGCGAGAAAGCCAACCAGCACGCCGATAGGTATCGCAGAAGCCAGTACGGCATAGGCACGACCGCGCAGGGTGGGGGGGAAATAATCTGCCAACAACGACGTGGACGGTGGATAGGCACCAGCTTCGCCAACTCCAACGCCGATGCGTGCGAGGAACAGCGCGGTAAAACTGCCGGCCTGGCCGCACAGCATCGTCATCAGGCTCCACAGCGTCACCGCAATGGCGACGATGGTGCGGCGGCAATAGCGCTCGGCCAGCCAGGCCACAGGGATGCCCAGCACACCATAGAACAACGCGAACGCCAGACCTCCCAAGAGTGACAGCTCGGTGTCAGTGAGATGAAATTCGGCTTTGATCGGCTCCAGCAACACGGCCAGAATTTGCAAGTCTACAAAGCGCAGCAGCGCTGCCATCCATAGCAGTGCCAGCACATACAGACGATAGTGGTGATTGTTGTGGTTATGGTTGTGCATGCAGTTCCTCCATGAACGTGCGGGTGTCTTTGCTACCGCAGTCTAGTAGGAATTCGCATTTTTACCCGGAAATCTGCGCGAGCACTTGGTGAGAGTGGCTGCACGTTGACACTGGCAACCCGGGAACGCTGGTATAAACTCGGTTCGTCACAGTCAGCGAAAAAGGAGCAGCCTATGAGCATAACGACACAGTCAGCGGAAAAACCTTTGTTGCAAGGCCAGGATTGGTCGGGTGCCATGGGTGAAAAATGGAATCATTGGCACGAGCGCTTTGAAGCCATGCTGGCACCGATCGGCGCGGCGACCTTGACATTGGCAGCCTGCAAACAGGGTGAGCGTGTGCTGGATATCGGCTGTGGTGCCGGTGCCACTACCTTTGCATTGGCCAAACAGGTTGGCGCTGGCGGGCAGGTACTCGGTCTCGATATTTCATCGGCCTTGGTGCAAACCGCTGCCACGCGTGCCCGCCAGCAGGGTGTTACCAATGCCAATTTTCTTTGTGGCGATGCGGCTACCATCAAACTGTCAGAGGGAGGCTACGACTGTCTGTTTTCCCGTTTCGGGGTGATGTTCTTTGCCGATCCCTTTGCGGCGTTTCGCAATTTGCGATTGATGTTACGTGAGGGCGCGCGCGTAGTTTTTTGTTGCTGGGGCCCACCGCCGGAAAATCCATGGGTAAGCAGCTTGTCGGCGGTGGTATCCAGGCACATCAGTTTGCCGCCGCCTGATCCGTTGGCGCCAGGCCCGTTTGCCTTTGCTGATCAGGTGCGTACGCGATCGATTCTGGAACAGGCTGGCTTTGAAGGCATCACTTTCACGCCTTGGCATGGTCGGCAGGTGCTGGGTGGTCCGGGTCTTGATCTGGATGCGGTCGTGAATTTTGCTGAAAAAGCATTTTTTGTCGGTGATGTGCTGGAGGGCAAACCCGAACATCTGCGCCAGCAAGTGCTGGCTGATGTGCGTGGGTTCCTGCGGGATAGACAAACTGCAGATGGTGTCGAGCTTGATGCAATGGCGTGGCTGGTGAGCGCTAGTTGTTCTGGGAAATCATCAGCATAACCCTGATAATTGAAGTTAATCATTTAAGAGTTTGCTTTAACTGTATGCTCCAGGTGTTGCTGCAAAAGAGCGAAGACTACCAGGCACTACCTGATGCTCAACTGCAGGCCTTGCTCACTGCAGAAGCGGTCACGCATGCAGACGTGGACGGTGCTGCGGTGACGTTGCAGCTCAACGCCGATGCCAGCGGCCTGTCATTACAGGATGCCAGTGAACCCGGCACCACGGCCACCCGGGTTGATTTCCTTGATGCCACCTTGCAATACCGGCTGCGCACCAGCGGCAAACGTCAGGGGCTGGGCAAAGCTGTGGGCCTCGACAAAGCAGCCTCAAGTCAGCAGGTATTTGTAGTGGATGCCACCGCCGGACTTGGGCGTGATGCGCTGGTGCTGGCCAACCTCGGCTGCCGCGTGTTGTTGCTGGAGCAATCACCATTGATGCATGCCTTGCTGGCCGATGGCTTCAGTCGGGGTAACAGGGTAGCAACCTCAGAATTCCAGGGCGTACTTGCGCGCATGCATTTGCTGCACACCGATGCGAGGCAATGGCTGGCGGCCGCTGCGCGCGGGGAAGTGGAACGACCTGATGTAGTCTATCTGGACCCGATGTTTCCGCCGCGCAGCAAACAAGCGAAAGTGAAAAAGGATATTGCCTTGCTGCATCAGTTGCTGGGCAGTGAACCTGACCTGGCTTCCTTGCTGCAGGCGGCGTTGGCGGTGGCGCGCTACCGCGTGGTATTAAAGCGGCCCGACGGCAAACTGCCGCCTGAATTGCCGGC
>CANCGR010000161.1 GCA_947377625.1 Gammaproteobacteria bacterium
CCATCCACCTGCGCCTACCGCTTGCTGCATGAAGGCAAGGGTTTACCAATCTGGCACCCGCTGATTACCGGCAATCGCAAAGAGATGATCCGCACCGGCCATACGGTGACCGGCAAAGTGATCTCCGAGGACTTCGTGCATGAAGAAGATTGGCAAGACCATATTGTGCCGTGGTCTTGACGCCTCAGCCTTGGTCAACAACAGGAGTACCTGATGGATTCGTCTGATTATCTGGTTGCCTGGGGCGTTTATGTTGCAGCTGGCATTGTGTTTGGTTTTCTCGCATGGCGTGTGCTGCGCAAGTATCTGCCGCGCGAAGTGGCCTATTTGCTGGAATGCATTTTGTTGGCGTTGATGTTCACGCCTGCCAAAGTCCTGTCTGATCAAACCATCATGGCGCCGGCTTTGATGGTGACAATGCTGGACGGACTCACCATCGGCCCGAAAGCGGCCATCAGAGCGCTGATTAATCTGGTGCTGACTTTACTGGTGGCGTTGGTAACAGCAGCAGTGCTAAGTGTTATTCATCGTGTGCGGCTGCGCCGCACAGCAGGTGCAAATTTGCGGTCAGAGTAAAAACCCTGCGATACAACTGAAATGCAGAACATTACATCAAGGGTTTTTACTCTGACCCCGAATTTTCATCACCAGAGCCATCACTGTTCTTGCCAAGCAAATCATATTTGCGCAGGTAGCCGCGCAATTGATCGTAGGTAAGATCCAGCAGTTTGGCCGCCTTGCGTTGATTGAACATGCATTGGCGCAGCGCATCATTGAGGATGCGAATTTCATAATCCTTGATCTGCTGCTTGAAGCCCAATGAACTTATCTGCACGTCATCGTCGCTGGCATCCGCTGAAGAGGAAGACGGCACGTACGAGTCTTCCATCATGGCTTTCACGGTGGCAGGTTTGATTCTGCTGGTGGGGCGATAGGGCGAATTGAACGGGTCAAACACGATGTCATTCACTGCCTGATCCACATCGTCGCACTGGTAGACCGAGCGTTCTACTACGTTCTTGAGTTCGCGGATGTTGCCGGGCCAATCATATTCACGCAGCGCAGCGGCAGCACTTTTGCTGAAGCCTGGAAAATATTCGCGGCCCAATTCCTTGATCATGTTGATGGCGAAATGGCGTGCCAGAATCGGAATGTCTTCAACACGTTCGCGCAGCGGTGGCAGTGTGATCACATCGAAGGCCAAGCGGTCGAGCAAGTCTTCACGGAATTTGCCGGCAGCGGCCAGCTCGGGCAAGTCCACGTTGGTGGCGGCCACAATGCGCACATTGATTTCCACGGCCTTGTTGCCACCGAGCCGTTCGAATTCGCCGTATTCCACTACCCTCAGAATTTTTTCCTGCACGGTCATCGTGGTGGTTGCCAGTTCATCGAGAAACAAAGTGCCATGATCGGCGCGTTCGAAATAGCCTTTTTGTTGTTTGGTGGCGCCGGTGAAAGAGCCTGCTTCATGGCCAAACAATTGGGATTCCAGCAGACTTTCGTTGAAGGCCGCGCAATTGATCTTGAGGAATTCCTGCTGCCACCGCTTGGAAAGATAATGCAGGCGTGCCGCGACCAGTTCCTTGCCGGTGCCGCGTTCGCCTATGATCAGCACAGGTTTGTTGAGCGGCGCCACTTTGGAGACGTGCTCCTGCATCAGCAGAAAGTTCGCAGATTCGCCAAGCATGCGGTCGACAGGTTGTTCGTTGCTCATCACGGGTTCCAGGTAGCCCGGCCAGACCGGCTACAAGTGGGGTGGCGGGAAATGCGGTGAAAACTACCACAAGTTGGTAAATTCCCGAACCCTTGAGAAGCGTCTGATCTGAGAAGGTTTACAAAAAGTCAATGAAATCAGCCAAGTGGGGTCATTTAAAAACTTGGCACAAGTGCTGCTACCCCTTGGTTGTGGATAGTGAAGATCGCTATTCAAGGGAATTAAACCAGGTCATTACAGAGGTCACTATGCAACGTAAGGCTCTTATAAGTTTGTTAGCTCTTAGTCTGGCCTTGGGCGGCTGTGTGTTCGCCCCAGGGGATAACCATAACGGCAGATACGACCACGACAAGGTCGTTCCTACCGTCGGCCAGCAATTGATCGATCTTAACCGTGCGCGTGACAGCGGCGTGATCAGCGAAGGCGAATTCGAACGTGCCAAGCGCGACATTCTCGACTCCGTGAAATAACAGACGTGATGACATCTTTCTAACCAATACTGTATCCGGAGGCCTTATGGGCATCTTTTCCAGACTTTCAGACATCATCAATTCCAACATCAATTCACTGCTCGACAAGGCCGAGGATCCCGAAAAACTGATCCGCATGGTCATCCAGGAAATGGAAGAGACCCTGGTCGAAGTACGCAGCACTACTGCCAAGATCATCGCCGACAAAAAGGAACTGATTCGTCGCAATGACAAACTGGCCAAACAAGCCGAAGACTGGCAATCAAAAGCCGAACTGGCGTTGAGCAAGGGCAGGGAAGACCTGGCCAAGGCAGCACTGCTGGAAAAATCTTCCATCAATGAAGTGATTCTTGTGGTCAAGGATGACCTGATCAAACTCGATGAGTCGCTGGCCAAACTCACCAATGAGATCGAACTGCTGCAAGCCAAGCTCAACGATGCACGTGTGCGCCAGAAAGCCATCATGATGCGCGTGTCGGCTACCCAGTCACGTCGCCAGATCAACCAGACGCTGTACAACAATACCTTTGACAATGCGCTCAACCGTTTCGAACATTTCGAGCGCAAGATTGACAACATGGAAAGTGAAATCGAAGTTGGTACCTTGGCCAGGAAAGGCATTGCTGCCGAATTTGAAGCGCTGGAAAAAGAAGGCAAGATCGATCAGGAGCTTGCTGCCCTCAAAACCAAAATGGAAAAGAAATAAGCCATGCACGCCTTCTTCGGTGGGTTGACGGGATTGCTGGTATGCAGCATCCCGTTGTTCTGGATCTTCATGCACTACAAATACCGCAATCGCAAGCCGACCGGTTTTACCGAGGATGAGTCGCGCCAGTTGCAGGAGTTGCTGGATATTGCCGACAGCATGGCCGACCGTATCAAGACGTTGGAATCCATTCTTGATGCGGAGTCACCGGACTGGAGAGATCAGCATGGGAAGGAGTAGTTATGGTCGGGGGGTTTATGGGAAGAAATAATCGCCCACTGCAACTCGACAAGGAAAACGCCAAGTGGTTGGGTGTGTGTGCGGGGCTCGCCAATTTTCTGGAAGTGAAAGCCTGGTCAGTGCGGATGGTCTTTCTCGGCTGCCTGGTGTTTGGCGGCTGGTTTCTGTTCCCGCTGTATTTCATTCTCTGGTATCTGATGAATGATGAGCTGGGCGAGTTCAAAGCCAGCGTCATGAACAACCAGATGGTGAAACATTTCCGCAATGTCGATTACCGCAAGAAGATTTACCGCAATACCCGTGACGGCAAGATCTGGGGCGTATGTGCAGGCATTGCCGACTATCTGGAAATAAGCGTTTTTCCGGTGAGGCTGGTGTTTCTGCTGGTGGCGTTTCTGGCGGGTTTTCCAACGCTGCTTTATTTCGGCGCCATGCTGGTGCTGGAGAAAAAACCGGCGGAAGAATACCAATACGAAAGCCGCTCGCGAACATGGAAAGCACAATACAGCCGCGTTGACGATGAAGATGAAACCCCGAATGCCGGCTCTGGCGCCAAGGACTCTGCGGCCAAAGAATCTCCCAAGTCACGTCGTGCTGAACGCGAGCACAATGGCTTTCGCGATCAATATTCGCAGCGTCGCGAGTTCCAGTATTGCGCCCGCAAGTTTGTCACCTTGAAACAACGACTGGCACGGCTGGAAGCCTATGTGACTTCCAACAAGTTCAAATTGCAGCGCGAATTCAAGAGCATGTCCTGAGCACTCTTGCTATGAAGTCATGACAAGGAGGTAGTAATGAAGGTAGTAATGAAGTTGGTAGTAACCGCTCGAATAATTTTTGCTTGCGCAGCGCTCGTGGGCTTGTCCGGCTGCGAAACATTCCAGGGAGCACACACAGCCCAACGATTTCCGCCGCCGGGAAAACTGGTTGAAATCGACGGACGCAAACTGCAGATCGACTGCCGTGGCAATGGCTCGCCCACGGTCGTGCTGGAATCAGGCGGCATGGACATTTTTGGCGGGCAGTCGTGGGCACCAATACAGGACAGCATCGCGGTAACGACGCGCGTTTGCTCCTACAGTCGGCCTGGCTTTATGTGGAGCGATAGTCTTGCCACCGCGTTGGATGATGAAGGCTATGCGCGCGATCTTCGCGCTGCGCTGCGTACTGCCAATGAGGCCCCGCCCTTCGTGTTGGTCAGTCATTCACGTGGTGCACTCTACAGTTTGATTTTTGCCGATATGTTCCGTGCTGAAGTAGCCGGTCTTGTGTTTGCAGAGCCCCGGCCACCTGCACTGGAAGCACGCAGGGCGCTGGCAGGAATAAAGCAAACCGAGTCGCAACCGCTCGGCAGTGTGAAAATATTGCGTGCACTGCGCTGGACGGGGTTGCCTCACACTTTTGCCGGGGGCTATTGTTCAGCGGCAGCTTTACCAGCGCCAACCATTGAGGCCTGCAAAGCATATTTTCCGCATTCGCTGGACGGCATCATCAGCGAGAACACAGCGCTTGCTGCGGTGACAACACGAGCTGCCAAGGTTCACGATCTGGGCAGTCGCCCGGTGCTGGTGCTGACCCGGCAAGCGACGGATGAGTGGTACAGCAGCCTGAACGCAGCCGCGCGCGTGGAGCAACAAAAGTCGGACAAACTCTGGAGTGAGCTGCACGCCGAAATGGCCACACTCTCAAGCCGCGGCGAACGGCGCTTTGTGCTCCATGCCAGCCATGACATTTTGTCCACACATCCGCAGGTAGTGGTGGACGCGGTGAAGGAAGTGGTGGAGCTTGTTCGTCGGTCAGGCGCGGGGACACGATAGACCTGATTGCTTCAAAAACCACTTTGCATTGTGAATCGTATTTCTGTTCCAGCGCAGAACGCTGCAGCAACACGCCTGCGCTCACCACTACGTGCTGCTCTTCGTCGACCACGAAGAAGCGACGATCAGACACCAGCGCCATGTTCAAAGTAGTCAAACCCGACTGGCAATAGTCTTGCCTTAATCGGCAACGCCAAACCATACACTTCACCACGTGATCACACGCAATCTGCGTGGCCGCTGGTATTGCTGATTGGGGCTGGCCTATACTCGGGCGGCTTTCCACCACCAACCCAGGGATAACACCATGAAAAAACTGAAACTGGCTGCTGCTCTTTCCACCGCATTGCTCGGACTCGCTTTTGCCTCGCATTCGTTTGCGCAAGAGCCGGTTGTGGGCGTTGCCAATCCTGAATCGTTGTTCACCGACAAGGACCCGCTCAAAAACACCAACAAGCAGGCTGCGCTGCACATCATGAAAGAACTGCTGCAATGCAACCACTGGTCGGATGCCGGCACCTGGCTCACCGACGTCTACCTGCAGCACAACCCGCAGGTGAAATCAGGCCTGAAGCCGGTAATTGATTTCTTCTCGGCAACCCGCAAACCCACTGCAACTTGCGACAAGCTGACCACGCCAGTAGTGGCGGTGTTGGCTGAAGGCGATCTGGTTACCGTGGTGATTGCACGTGAATACACGCATCCGGTTAACAAGGACCAGAAATACACCAGCACCTGGTTTGACATGTGGCGTTTCGTAGGTGGCAAAGCCAATGAGCATTGGGATGCTGCAACCATTCCGGCCCCGGCACCACCCGCCGCAAAATAAATAATAACCAGACAGACAAGGGGAGCCCCCATGCGTACTTGTGCAAAGCAGATTCTTACCAGCCTTGCAGCAGGGGGGCTCATCCTCCTCGCCAGTTGTATCAACTACACTCCTTCTTCCAGTTCAACTGCCGCGCAGTCAGCACCAGCAGCTAGTGCCAGTGCGGCTCGCTTGCTGCAAGAACCAGTTCCAACCAAGGCCGGCCTGATTGTCGGCACCGCCGGGAAAGTGGCTGGCATCACTGCCTTCAAAGGCATTCCGTTTGGCGCGCCGCCAGTAGGAAATTTGCGTTGGCAGCCACCACAGCCAGTCAAGCCGTGGAGCGGTGTGAGAGCCGGCGATAAATTCGGGCCGGTGTGCATGCAAGCACCAGCACCGACGCGCAAACCCAACAACGTATCAATCTAAGTGCCCGATTCACCGCACGTTAGTGAAGACTGCCTGTATCTGAACGTATGGACACCCGCCATCACCTCTGCCGCCAAGCTGCCGGTCATGGTGTGGATTTTCGGCGGCGCCTACACCGAAGGCGCCGGTTCATCGCCGCACAACCAGGGTGATCAACTTGCCGCAAAAGG
>CANCGR010000162.1 GCA_947377625.1 Gammaproteobacteria bacterium
AGGTCAAAGGTGAGAAGCTGAATCCGTGACCGCCAGCGGTGCTTACGTAGCGGAACCAGGGCAGCGCAATGTTATGCTTCGAGTACCGAGAACAATAACTCCAGCCGGGAAAATTCCATGCTCAGTCTGCCACGCTTGCTGCCCCCCGCCCTGCTTTTGCTTGCTTCAGTAATAAGCGCCCCGCTCAGTGCACAACCCACTCCACCACCAGCGACGCCACAACAGCAACAACCAGCCGCCCGCCCCGCCTTTGGCAACCAGATCCGCCAGATCAAGGGCAACCTGTACCGGGCCGGCAATGGCGCGTGGCATTCGATTTTTCTGGTGACTGAAAAAGGCATCATCCTTGCCGATCCGCTCAACCTTGCCTTTGCCACCTGGCTGAAACCACAACTGGAAGAACGCTTCCACGTGCCGGTGCGTTATGTGATTTACAGCCACAGCCATTTTGACCACGCCGCCGGTGCCAAGGTGTTTGCCGATACCGCCACTATCATTGCGCACGAAGGCGTGGCCACCAACATGGACGGCCGCTACCCGCAAATGCCCGGCGACATGATTGATCGCAACAACAACGGCATGATCGACCGCGAAGACATCATGATCCCCACCACTGCCGACCCCGGCATCTGCGGCATGAGCGCCAGTTTTTTTGATCAGACTGATCTGAACAAGGACGGCATCGTCACCCCGGCTGAGCTGCAGGTGGATATCGTCAAGCCGGACCTGTATTACTCCGAGCGCATGACCGTTACGCTTGGTGGCAAAAGCGTTGAACTGATGCACCCCGGCAAGAATCACGGCAATGACATGACGGTGGTTTACTTTCCGGAAGAGCGCGTGGTGTTCGCCACCGACATGATTGCCGATGCGCTGGTACGAACCGACCTGCATTCGTTACCCAGTGCGTGCGGCCCTTTCGATGGCACGCCACTGGCCGAGTGGATCAGCTCCTACAAAGCAGTGCAGGCGCTGGATTTTGATATCTTCGCTGGCGGCCATGGCGATTTCTATTCGAAAGCCGATATCGCGGCGCCGATCGAGTTTCTGGAAGATTTGCAAAGTGCGGTTACTGAAGCACTGGGCAAGGGTTGGTCGCTCGAACAAATGAAAAAGCAGATCAAACTTGAGAAATATGCCAAGTGGCAGTACTACGACAAACTGCGCGAGAAGAATATCGAGGCAGCCTATCTGAACCTTACCAAATTCAGATAAAGGATATAGGGCCCCAAATTTTCGCCCCCCTAATCGCTGGCCACTTTACGCAAATAGTCAGCCAACCGCCTTCCGGCTTCGTCATGAAAGCGCTCCGAAAGCACTTCACACTTGCCGATACGATCAAGCCGGAAGTTACGAAAATCACTGCGCAGTTCGCACCACGCGCCCAGTGACCAGCCATCGCCCCAAAAGAACATCCCCAGCGGGCGCACGCGTCTCTGACTATGCTTGCCTTCCATATCTGCATAGTCCAACACGACCATCTGACGCTGATCAATGGCGCTGCGCAATTGATCCATCTGCGCATTGATTTGCGGCTTGATGAAAAAGTCCGGCGAGAACATGCGTGAGTTTTCAGCCAACACACGCTTGTCCTTCGGCAACACGGTGACAATTTTCGACAACGCTGAACGCGCACCATTGGCAAGACCCGGCCCACTCCAGGCTTCGACGATGCGAGCACCAATCACCAGCGCTTCTATTTCATTCTGGTTAAACATCAACGGCGGCAAATCAAAATCAGGATGCAGGCGATAACCGACACCGGCTTCACCGTCGATGGGAATGCCGCTGGCCTGCAGGTCGGCGATATCGCGATAGACGGTGCGCTCGGACACTTCCAGCCACTGCGCCAACTGCGCAGCCGTAGTGAGCTTGCGGCCGCGCAAGTGATGCACAATTTCAAACAGGCGGTCGGCGCGGCGCATCTACTAACGGATTCCCGTCAGTGAAAATTGGAGAGTGTTGTCTGATGCGGGCAGTTGCACATGCTCTTTCGAAGCCACACCGATCCAGAATTTCATGCTCGTCATTCCCGCTGTTCAGTGCTGCTTAGCGCTCACACCACACCGCCAGTTCATTGCCGGCAGGGTCAGTGAAATGAAAGCGGCGCCCGCCCGGGAACGAAAAAATTTCTTTTACTATTTTGCCAGCGGCAGCCACCACACGTTGATGCGCAGCTTCCAGGTCATCGACATAAATCACCGCTAACGTGCGGGCAGTGGGCTGCGGTGCATGCGCATTAAGGCCAGAGCCGACGCCGCTGCTTTGGGTGTCGGCATAGTCGTCGCCCCAGTCCTTGTAGGTCCAACCAAACACAGTGCTGTAGAAGCTCTTGCTGCTTGCTAGCTCTGCTCGTGAAGGAACTGCCAGCTCGACAAAATCGATGCTGTTGTGGCGGGAAGACTTGTTCATAAAACTCCTGATGAAATGACGAAGGACCGGACTTGATGTTTTTACAAGCAAGCCCATTGTGCCGGAGGGCTCCTGACAGCGTGGTGTCAGGAGGCATGACGCCAATAGACTTAATGCACGTAAGCATCCAGGCCATGGGCATGGAGAAACTTCGACAGCAAGTCAGCCACCACCACATTGTTCATATCAGCAAACGGCAGATGAGTATTACCTTTTAGCCCGAGGTCAGTAAGCATCAACAGCTCGGCGTGACCGCCGTGCTTGTTGACGACTTCAACGAAAAGCTTGCACTGCGCCAGCGTGGCTTTGAAGGTCGCTACTTTCTCGACATTGTCGCCCCACACTATCTGGATCGGAATTTTGGTGAGTTTGAGAAAATCTTCCAGCGGAATTTCCAGCGGGCCAAACGCACTTGGCTTGCTGCCTGGCCCTTCCCCTTGCGGAAACACGTAGCCCACGCTTTCATAAGCAACGATGGCTTTAAGGTTGTTGGTCTTGGTGGCCACCAACTGTGCGCGAAAGCCGGCGGCGGAATTGGTGAGCGCCACGGTGGGCCCGATCTTGTCGATGAGTTTGGCGGCGGCTTCCGCTTCGAGCTGCACGTTGTCCAGAATGTCGAACTCCTGGTAACGCCCGCGCATTGCCTGATTCAAGGCCTCAGTATCATCCTTGGGAAACTGCGTGCCTTCATACCAGTTGGGATATTCCCTGCCAAAACGCCACGAGACGAAGTTGCGTTGATCCTGGCCGAGTGCCGGCGCCAAGGTAAGCTCCGTGCAGGCCCAATTGGCACGCCCTACGCGCGGGCCGTCCCACAGATAAACGGGAAAACCGCGTCGCAAAAAAATGCTTTGATAACCTTCGCCGCCGTCCCAGCGATTCTGCCAGGCCACCGTACTGGCGCTGTGCCACATCAGCAGATTGACTGCGCGTGGCTTGGGCGGGATCTGGTAATCGACCATGCCGTGGTCGCAATGCAGAGTGGTTCCATCGGCATTGGCAAGCACCTTGCCACCCACAGCGAAGGCGCCCTGTTTTTCGATAACGAGCGGTGAACTATTGCCGACGGTCGTCGCACAACCCGTCAGCACAGTGGCAACGAGCAGCATCGCTGCCAACCGCAATTCATACCAGCAGCGCAGGCGCGTCACGGTGCTGTTAAACCTTTGGTGAGTGTTTCCACTTGCAACACCCTGGTGCCATTAGTGATGAACAGCGTGCTGCCGGTGTTGCCACCGAACGCCACATTGCTGGCAGCACTGTCGAGATTGATCATGCCGAGCAACTCGGCGGTGGGCGAAAATATGTAGACACCACCGGGGCCGGTGGCAAACACATTGCCGTTTTGGTCGATCTTGAGCCCGTCTGGCCCGCCTTTGCGGCCTTGCGCAATTTGCGCACTGGCGTCGTAGAACACTTTCGAAGCCAGCACCTTGCCGTTGAAATCGAGCGTGTATTTTTTCCACACCGGATTTTTCGGATCAGTGTTCGATACCAGCAAATCGTGCGCGCCCGGAAACAGACCGATGCCGTTGGGGAAAGCCAGCGTGTCGTCAATCAGTGACAACAAGCCATCCTTGCCCAAGCGATAGACACCACTGAAGGCCAGCTCTTTCAGCGGTGAATCATTGATGCCAGCCAGCCCATAAGGCGGATCAGTAAAATAGATATCGCGCTGGCCAGAGACCACCACATCGTTGGGGCTGTTGAATTTTTTGCCTTTGTAGAGCGCAATGGCGGGAATTTTTTTGCGCGTTTGCAGATTGATGAAAGTGAGTTGGCGTTGGCCGTGGTTGGCCGCCAGCAGTGTGTTGTCATCGAAGCGCACCAGACCATTGGTGCCGGGTTCACGAAACGCACTGGCGTCCTTGCCTTCAAAACCGGCCGGTTGCAAAAACGTCTTGAGTCCGCTCTTCTCGCTCCATTGCATGATGCGGTTGGGTGGAATGTCGGAGAACAACAGAAAGGAATCAGCGCCGTCAGCAATCCACACTGGCCCTTCCGACCACGTCAGGCCTTCAGCCACGACGCTGATCTTGCTGACCGGATCGAGCAAAGTGCGCAGCTTTTCCGAATAAACCGTGATGCTGGGATTGGCGGGTTGCGTCTGGGCATTCACTGCCACCATGCCTGCTGCCAGCAAGCACACTGACAACACCTGGCCAAGTTTTTTAATCACCATTGGTTTGTTCCCCCGACAACATGCTGGCGCTGCAGGGTTGTACCGGCAAAAACGGAAGTCTGCAACAGCGCAGACACGCGTTCGCTGATGTCGGCATGGCTGACGGAAATTTTTTGTAGCGTTGAGGTACACACAGATTTGACAGCAGATGCAGCAGCATTTTGTTATTGTTATTCGGGCTTTCGTTGCGGTGCCGCAAGAATAAACAGCCCCCAACGGCACGTCCAGTTGCAAGCCTCATTTATCCATTGCCGCCCGACCATATCAAGAACAACAACATGAAAACCCGCACCCTGTTGATCGCTTGCCTGCTGCCCTTTCTGCTGCAGGCCAAAATCGTGCTCGCGCTCGGCGAACCGGCCTATATTTCCGCCCAATTCCACGCCGGTGACGTAATACTGGCTGATTCCAGGCAAGTGGCCAGTCTCTATGTAGACAGCGCTGATTTTCCCGGCGTGCTGCGCGCCGCCACCAACCTGCAGCACGACATTGAAAAGGTCAGCGGCCAACTGCCTCTGCTGCAAATGGAAGCCAGCAAACTGCATGGCCAGGCAGTGTTGATTGGCACGCTGGGGCACAGCGCAGTGATTGATGCGCTGGTAGCCGCCGGCAAGCTGGATGTCGCAGCCACTGCCGGCCAGTGGGACGGCTTTTTGATGAAGGTCGTGAGCAAGCCGCTGCCAGGCGTCGACAGCGCACTGGTGATTGTGGGTGCCAATAAACGCGGCACCATGTTCGGCATCTACGATCTGTCGGAGCAAATCGGCGTATCGCCATGGTACTGGTGGGCCGATGTGCCGGTGCACAAGGCGCCAGCGCTGTATGTGAAAGGCTCCCTGCTCAACCAGCAGGCGCCGGTGATTCGTTATCGCGGCATCTTCCTGAACGACGAAGCCCCGGCACTGTCGGGCTGGGTCAAAGCCAACTACGGCAACTACAACGCCGGCTTCTATGAACACGTGTTTGAGTTGCTGTTGCGCCTGAAAGCCAACTTCCTGTGGCCGGCCATGTGGAACAACGCCTTCAATGCCGACGACGCTGACAACATGCGCCTGGCTGATGAAATGGGCATTGTGATGAGCACCTCACATCACGAGCCCATGATGCGTGCGCAGAAAGAATGGACCTGGGCCAAGGACGCCGACAAGGGCAACGGCAAGTGGGACTACAACAGCAACGCTGCCACGCTGCAAAAATTCTGGCGCGGCGGTGTTGAACGCAACAAGGGTTATGAAAGCATCATCACGCTCGGCATGCGCGGCGACGGCGACATGCCGATGTCAGAGCAGGACGACGTAGCGTTGCTGCAGCGCATCGTCAAAGACCAGCGCCAGATCATCGCGGAAACCTATGCCAAGCCGCTCACCGACATTCCGCAAGTGTGGACCTTGTACAAGGAAGTGCAGGGCTATTACGAACGCGGCATGCGCGTGCCCGACGACATTACGCTGCTGTGGAGCGACGACAACTGGGGCCAGATCCGGCACCTGCCCGCACCGGAAGAACGCAGCCGTACAGGTGGCGCTGGTGTTTATTACCACTTCGATTATGTGGGTGGCCCGCGTTCCTATCGTTGGCTCAACACCAATCCCATCGCCAAAGTATGGGAGCAGATGAATCTGGCCTACGAATACGAGGCGCGCAAAATCTGGGTGGTCAATGTCGGCGACTTGAAACCGATGGAATTCCCCATCGAATATTTCCTGCGGCTGGCGTGGAACCCGCAAGCCT
>CANCGR010000163.1 GCA_947377625.1 Gammaproteobacteria bacterium
ACGAACAGGAACACTACGATACCGGCAAGATCATGCACCGTGTAATACGGATGGAACGGAATGCCGTCGAGTGGAATTCCGGTTACCGGATCTTTGTTCTTTTTGATTTCAACACCATCAGGGTTGTTGGAGCCCACTTCGTGCAAGGCGAGGATATGCAACACGACCAAGCCAACCAGCACCAGCGGCAGCGCCACCGCATGCAAGGCAAAGAATCTGTTCAAGGTCGCACCTGAAATCAAGTAGTCACCTTGAACCCATACCATGAGGTCTTTGCCAATTACCGGGATGGCGCCAACAAGACCGACAATTACGTTCGCACCCCAGTAGGACATCTGACCCCAAGGCAGTACATAACCCATGAAGCCTTCGGCCATCAGTACCAAGTAGATGGTCATGCCAAAAATCCAGATCAATTCTCTCGGTTTCTGATAGGAACCGTACATCAGCCCCCTGAACATATGCAGGTAAACCACGATGAAGAAGGCAGAGGCACCAGTGGAATGCAGATAACGAAGTATCCAGCCGTAATCGACATCGCGCATGATGTATTCGACCGAAGCGAACGCACCGTCAGCACTAGTGTTGAAATTCATGGTCAACCAGATGCCTGTCAACAACTGGTTAACGAGCACGACCATCGATAACACACCGAAGACGTACCAGAAATTGAAATTCTTGGGCGCGTAATACTTGCTCATGTGCTTTTCAAAAGCTTGTACTACGGGCAAACGCGCATTAATCCAACCCAAAAGGCCGGTCACTTGCGTGTTGTCGTTTTTGTGATCACTGCCGGCCATCAGGAATTCTCCGAATCAAGTCCAATCACGATGACATTGTCGTTAACGTAATAGTGGGGTGGCACGCGGAGATTGCTTGGAGCGGGGACACCGCTGAAAACGCGGCCTGCCAGATCGAATTTGGAACCATGACAAGGACAGAAAAAACCACCTTTCCAGGCAGGATCGAAATCCTGTGCTTTGACTTCGGCAAACAATTGGGGTGAACAGCCCAAATGAGTACAGATGCCCACCAGGATCATAATCTCGGGTTTGCGTGACCGAAATTCATTACGAGCATATTCCGGCTGCTGATCAGGCTTTTCCGAAACCGGGTCTGCCAAATGCGCAACATTTGTGTGAAGACTGGCAATCGTAGTTTCGTCACGACGCATGACGAACACAGGCTGGCCACGCCAGGCTGGCATGGGGCCCAGCAACTCGCCCGACTGCAAACGGCTGATATCAATGGTAATTGGGGCGCCCGCCGCCAACGCTCTGGCGCTAGGCTGCCAGGAACCAACAAAGGGAACTGCCGCGCCCACCGCTCCAACCGCGCCTACCGTGGAGGTAGCGCCAATCAAAAAGCGCCTGCGGCTCTTGTTTACAGTGCCGTCATTCACGAAAAGTCTCCTTATAAGCCCCCGCAGATCTGCGGATTTGAACTGAATGGAAAATCGCGCGCATCGTAATCAAAACGGCCTTTTCATTCAAGAAAAAGCGAGGCAAAACTGCCGCAGCACCTAATCTTTGGATGTAAAAAAAACGCCGAAACCCTTGGGTCTCGGCGTTCTCTTGATCTGAGAATATAAAGCGAACCCAGATTAACGTTTGGAATACTGTGGACGCTTACGTGCTTTGCGCAAACCAACCTTCTTACGCTCAACTTCCCTGGAGTCGCGAGTCACGAAACCAGCCTTGCGAAGAACGCTGCGATTACTCTCATCATATTCGATCAGCGCGCGGGTAAGACCATGGCGAATGGCGCCGGCTTGGCCAAAGCTGCCACCACCGGCAACAGTGATCATGATGTCGAACTTGTCTCCAATCGCCAGCAGTTCAAGCGGTTGACGCACAATCATTCTGGCAACTTCACGGCCAAAAAAATTGTCCAGCGTGCGATCGTTGATCGTGATATTGCCAGTGCCAGGAGTCAGAAAAACCCTTGCAGTAGAGGTCTTTCGGCGACCGGTTCCGTAGTATTGGGAGACAGCCATGTTTACTCTATCCAGTTATTTATCAAAAGGTTAATTGGGCAGGTTGCTGAGCAGCGTGCGGATGCTGAGTGCCAGCATATACCTTCAACTTGCTCATCATATCGCGACCAAGCGGGGTTCTCGGAACCATGCCTTTGACTGCGATACGGATGACTTCTTCAGGCGAGCGCTGGATCATTTCTCTGAAAGTCGCCGATTTGTGACCGCCGGAATAGGTGGAATGGCGATGGTAAATCTTGGTGGTTTCTTTGGTGCCGGTAACCGCCACTTTTTCGGCATTGATAACGACGATGTAGTCGCCTGTATCCACATGCGCGGTGTATTCCGGCTTGTGCTTGCCACGCAGACGGTGGGCAATTGCAGCTGACAAGCGGCCCAAAGTTTGGCCTGCTGCATCAACGACGAACCAATTGTGTTCGGCAGTTTCTTTTTTGGCTGAGTATGTCTTCATGTTCAATTCTCAATGGCGGGGGACAAATTCCCGACCTATGTTCCAGATAATTGTCTGACCGGACTGTCAAACACGATTAATGAGTGTATGCCCGTATATCAGGGGCGCGAATTCTACAGACACACCCCTGCCGACACAAGTCCAAATGTTCTACTAATCACATATCAGAGAGATCGATATTTTATCAGCTTGCCAGGTTAGCCCGGCTCGTGAGGCAGTGCCAGGTACTGAGGTGACTGCATTTCAATCAAACGGCTACGAGTTCGTTCAAACATGAACGACAAATCTCCAGCCTGATAAAGCTCCTCTATGGATGAGTACGCCTCTAAGGCGAGTTTGACCTTGTGATCATAAAACTCATCCACAAGTGCGACGAAGCGCCTGGCATCATCATCATTCAGACCTTGGAAAAAAGGGACCGATGAGATCAGCACCGTATGGTATTGACTGGCTAACTCCACATAATCGGACACGCCGCGCGGCTTGGTGCAAATCTGCTCAAAACCGAACCAGACCACCCCTTCGCTCCATAAGCGGCAGCTGATGTTACGACCTTGAATTTCAAGAACTTTTCCTACAACAACCTCCACCCCACGCGTCAAATCACCAAAAAGTCCACCCATCATGCTCTCCGACCCAAATCCAGGGGGAAAATGATAGAGGGCGTTCTTATTCAACGATCGCAAGCGGTAGTCTGTCCCGCCATCCACATTGATAACCTTAGTGTAGCGATTCAACAGATCGATGGCCGGCAAAAATTTCTTTCTCTGAAGCCCGTTTTCATAGAGTAAATCAGGCCTGAGGTTTGACGTCGCTATCAATACCACCCCCTTGGCAAACAGCACGTCCAGCAAATTTGCCAAAATCATGGCATCACCAATATCTGAAACATAGAACTCATCAAAACACAGGACTGCAGTATCTGCCGCAATCTCCTCTGCCACACGTGACAAAGGGTTTGCCTGCCCACTGGCCGCACGTAGCTTGGCATGCACCATTTGCATGAACCGGTGAAAATGCAGCCTCGATTTGCGCTTGAAAGGCAGCGAGCTGAAGAACAGATCCATCATGAAAGTTTTGCCCCTACCCACTCCTCCCCACAGGTACAACCCTTGGATGGGACTTGCACCGGGACTGAACAGAAGATTCCGGAGTCTGGTCCAAGGCGTTTTAACGCCGGCTTCGCGCAATGCCAACTGATCGTGAACCGACTGCAACTCCTGCGCGAGGCTCATTTGAAACTCATCCGGCAACAAGCCCCCTTCACGCAAAGCTTGAAGGTAAAGCGCCATCGGGCCGGGACCTGCTTGTGATTCTGACAAAGACTTCTCTCTTGTAGAGCCTGCTTATGGATCGATTATAGGTATAATCACTTCCGTCTTGATATTTTGCCGTCTGATTACGGAACTGAATGATGTTGTGGATAGTTGCATTGGTTTGCTTGCTGGTCGGAGCCGTCGCGGGAGCCGTCTCGTTCAAGCTTTTCAAATCGGATGAAGCGCGTGTCCAACTGCTGGAAACCCAGTTGCAGCAACTCAGCGATGAATATGAAAACTACAAGCGTGAAGTCCACGGCCACTTCAGCGACTCGGCACATCTGTTCGGAAAACTGACGGAAAGTTACCGGGATGTTTACCAGCACCTTTCCCATGGCGCCCGCAATCTTTGTCCTGAATACATCGCCAATCAAGTGGCTCAGATCCCTGCCGATTCACTGTCGACTGATCCAGTACTGGAGCGGGACGCCAATGGCAAGCAGCTGTCCCCCCCACTGGACTATGTGGTCACCCCCGCCAAGGAAGAACCAAATCCCCTTCCTTCTGTATCAGGCGATATAGGGATACTGGGACGCAGTTGAGTTTCTACCCCCGACCCTTCGTATAATCACCGATCGTTCATGCAGGCACTTGCCAGCGCCAAAGCGTCAACACGAGCACGAGCACAACTACTCCAATGACAGAACATCATTTAACACACCTTAAACAACTCGAAGCTGAGAGCATCCACATCATTCGCGAAGTGGCGGCTGAATTTGAAAAGCCTGTGATGCTGTATTCAATCGGCAAAGACTCGGCAGTAATGCTTCACCTTGCGCAGAAAGCTTTCTACCCGGGCCGGCTGCCGTTTCCCCTACTGCATGTGGATACCACGTGGAAATTTCGCGAAATGATCGAGTTCCGCGACATGATGGCCAAGAAATATGGTTTCGATTTGCTGGTCCACGTCAATGAAGAAGGCACCAAGGCCGGCATCAACCCATTCACCCATGGCAGCCAGAAACATACTGACATAATGAAAACCCAGGCGCTGAAACAGGCACTGGATAAATACAAGTTTGATGCTGCATTTGGCGGCGCCCGCCGCGACGAAGAAAAGTCCCGCGCCAAAGAACGCGTGTTTTCCTTCCGTGACAAGAACCATCGCTGGGATCCAAAGAACCAGCGACCTGAGCTGTGGAACCTCTACAACGGCAAAATAAACAAGGGCGAAAGCATCCGGGTTTTCCCGCTGTCAAACTGGACCGAGCTGGACGTCTGGCAGTACATCCACCTCAACAATATTGAAATTCCTTCGCTTTACTTTGCCAAGGAACGGCCGGTGCTTGATTACGAAGGAGCCACCATCATGTTGAATGATGAGCGAGTCCCCCAGGAACTGCGCAAAAATTTGCGCATGAAAATGGTGAGATTCCGCACGCTCGGTTGTTATCCACTGACCGGTGCCATCGAATCGCACGCACAGACATTGCCAGAGATCATCCAGGAAATGCTGCTCGCCACCACCTCCGAACGACAAGGCCGGTTGATTGACAGCGATCAGGCCGGATCGATGGAACAGAAAAAGCGTGAAGGCTATTTTTGATCGTAGCTATTTTGACTGCAATTACCAGCCTGCCCAAATGGCAGGCAAGAGACAGGATTTACCATGTCCCACCAATCCGAGCTGATCAGTACTGATATCACTGCCTATCTGGCGCAACATGAACGCAAGGAACTTTTGCGGCTGCTGACTTGCGGCAGCGTTGATGACGGCAAGAGCACCCTTATCGGACGCCTGCTGTATGACACCAAGATGATCTACGAGGATCAGTTGTCAGCCATCACGTCTGACAGTATCAAATCCGGCACCACCGGCAACAAAGTCGATCTCGCGTTGCTGACTGACGGCCTGCAGGCCGAGCGCGAACAAGGCATCACCATCGATGTGGCCTATCGCTACTTCTCTACCGCAAAACGCAAATTCATCATTGCTGACACACCAGGCCACGAGCAGTACACGCGCAACATGGCCACCGGCGCATCCAATTGCGAACTGGCGATCATCCTGATTGACGCGCGTCATGGCGTCATGACGCAGACTCGACGCCACACTTTCATCACGTCTCTGTTGGGCATCAAGCATCTAATCGTCGCCATCAACAAGATGGACTTGATGAACTACGACGAAGCGGTGTTCGAGCGCATCTGCAAAGACTATCTGTCGTTCACCGATGATCTCGAGACTGGCGCGATCACTTTCATCCCGATATCCGCGCTTAATGGTGACAATGTCGTCAATGCGAGCGAATTCATGGCTTGGTACACAGGCCCGACGCTGATGAACATCCTGGAAAACGTGAAAATTGCGGCTGACAAGAACTTCGAGGACTTCCGCTTCCCGGTGCAGTATGTCAATCGCCCCAATCTGAACTTCCGTGGCTACTGCGGCACCATTGCGTCCGGCGTAGTACGCAAAGGCGACACGCTGATGGTGCTGCCTTCAGGCAAAAGCAGTCGCGTGAAATCAATCGTTACGCAAGATGAAGAGCTGGAATCGGCATTCACACCGATGGCCGTGACGCTAACGCTTGAAGATGAAATCGACATCAGTCGTGGTG
>CANCGR010000164.1 GCA_947377625.1 Gammaproteobacteria bacterium
GCAACACATCGACACCATCATGGGCATTGCAGCCAGCACGCACGACGATGTGTTGAACGTCTAACTTCAGGAAAGCCCTATGCGTACGCTGAGCTTCCAGGATGAGCAGTACCCGCTTGCCAGTGGTGAAAGCGTGCTGGATTGCCTGCTACGCAACCAGCAGCAGGTCAGTTACTCCTGCAAATCCGGCCTGTGCCAGTCGTGTCTGGTACAGGCAGTGGATTGCCTGCCGCCCTCACGGGCGACTCAAGGCCTGAAATCCACACTGCAGAGCACAGGCTATGCCATGGCTTGCCAGTGGCATCCTGAGCACGATGTGTGCGTGAAGCTACCCACTGATGCGGCGTTGTCAGTACAGGGCCGCGTCCTTGCTTTGCAGCGTCTCAACGCCGTGGTCATGAAGCTGGTAGTACAAGCCGATGACCCCACTGCTCTTGCCGACTGCCGACCAGGTCAGTATCTGAACCTCGTCAATCCCTTTGGTGTCATGCGCAGCTATTCGCTTGCCAATGATGCGCGGCTGGATGGTCGTGCCGAGTTTCATATCGCAGCGACCAAACAAGGACTGTTCAGCAACTGGCTGTTCAACAATGCCACTGTTGGCGACAGCATGCAGATACGCGGACCTGCGGGCAGTTGTTTCTATGTAGCAGATGACAATCGCCAGCAACCCTTGTTGCTGGTCGGTGTCGGCACTGGTCTGGCTCCGCTCTACGCCATCGTCAATGACGCACTGGCGCAGGGGCATCAAGGCCCGATTGCACTCCTCCACGGTGCCAGCACGCCTGCCAATCTTTATTACCGGCAGGAACTGCGGGCACTGGCCAATACACACAGCAATTTCAGCTACAGCGCAGTAGTGCTGGATGGCCCCTTTGATGCTGATTGCCAGCAAGGCGATGCCATCAAAGCCGCCGTCGAATTGCTGGCTACTGTGGCAGCGGCGCAAGCCCGGGTTTATCTATGCGGCAATCCTGGTTTCGTGCAAACCCTGCGCAAACAGGTATTTCTCAAGGGCGTAAAGTCAGCCAACATTTTTTGTGACCCGTTTGTTGAACGTTCCGCCTGAGATATCCGGTCTGCACAGTTAGCCCCAACCATCAGCCCTGCTTGAGTTTGCAGATCGGCTGATCTACCCTGCTGGGGCCTCTCTACATCGGAGTAGTGCCATGCAAACGTCAAACATCCTTCTTGGTAAAACGCAGTGGCTGTATAGCAGATTATTACTGGCATCCATTGCAATGCTCTGCGCTGCCAACACCCACGCTCAAGCAGTAACCGTTATCAGCAACAGCAGTGATGCCCGCGACTGTTACTTGGGCGCCGCAGCTGCCGCTGCCAAATTCAACGCCAACCATGAAAACCTCGCCAGCTGCACGCGCGCGCTGGAACATGAAAATCTTACCCGCAACGACAAGGCCCGCACGCTGATCAATCGCGGCATCGTGTTGTCGGCACTTGAGAAATACCAGGAGTCACTGGCCGACTACAATGCCGCCTCCGCGCTGATACCCGACATGCCCGAAGCATTTATCAGCCGAGGCAACCTGTGGTATCTGGCCGAGAAATACCAACGTGCAGCCGATGAATATACCAAGGCCATGCAAACGGATTTTCAGCGCCTGCATTTCGCCTATTACAACCGTGGCATCACCAACGAAAAACTCGGCAACCGCGATGCTGCGATTGCCGATTTGCAGCAAGCACTGAAATTAAGTCCGGATTTCAAGAAGGCCAAAGACCGACTGGAATATCTGAACAAACCCGCACCATAAAACCACTAATGTAGTTGTCAGCATGTCTCTTGGCGTTCTTGTCAGCCTGTATCTGGTGGCAACTCTGGTGCTGGGTTTGATATCCAGCTTGCTGATCCGCGGGGTCAGCGATTTCTTTTCAGCCTCGCGCAAGTTGCCGCTGATGCTGAGTTCGTTTGCGTTGTTCGCGCTGTGGTTCGGCTCGGAAACGCTGTTCGGTGCCAGCGCCGAATTCCTGCAGCACGGCATTCTCGGCGTCATTGAAGACCCGTTCGGTGCCACGCTGTGTCTGGTGTTATTTGGCCTGTTTCTGGTGCGGCCGCT
Source organism: Gammaproteobacteria bacterium (assembly GCA_947377625.1). Lineage (GTDB taxonomy): Bacteria > Pseudomonadota > Gammaproteobacteria > Pseudomonadales > Pseudohongiellaceae > CAILUG01. Next base: position 2,079 of record CANCGR010000164.1, read on the forward strand.
GTATAGGCAAAACCTGCTGACCCTCGGCGATCTCTTTCATAAAGCCTATGGCCCGAAGACTGAATATCTGTCGGCTTTCTTCATGATTCTCACTTTCATCGGCTATATCGCCGGTCAGCTGATCGCACTGTCGATCCTGTTCGCCACGGTATTTGGCATGGACTCTCACTACGGCCTGTTGCTGAGCGCCGTGATCGTCACGCTCTACACTGCCGGCGGCGGCATGTGGGCAGTGTCGCTGACGGATTTTGTGCAAAGCATTGTGATCATGGTCGGCATGTTGATGATCTGCATTTATCTGGGTTTGCAGACTGATTTCTCCACGCTGTGGATTGCACCCAAGCCCGGCTTTTTCGATTTCGTGCCGGCTGCAAGCAACCATACCAACTGGTCGGAATATTTCGCCGCGTGGCTCACTCTGGGGCTTGGTTCGTTGGCCTCACAGGATATTTTCCAGCGCGCCAATTCCGCCAAATCAGAACAGGTGGCTGTCTATTCGACATTTATGGGCGCCGGGCTTTATTTTGTCTTTGCCATGTTTCCGCTGCTAATGGCGCTGATGGTGTTTCAGCTGGAGCCGCAGTTGCTGAACGGTGATCAGCAGAACACGCTGCTGCAATTGGTCGCCTTGCGCACACCTGTGTGGCTGCAGGGCATCTTCTTTGGCGCGCTGATTTCAGCCGTGTTCAGCACTTGCAGCGGTGCGCTGCTGGCGCCTGCTTCCATCATGGCTGAGAACCTCGTCAAACCGCTGCTGCTCAAGAACAGCAATGACCAAGCCTTGCTGCTGGCGTCGCGCTGGTGCGTGCTGATCATGGCAACGCTTGCCACGCTCGCGGCACTGGCCGCCGACAGCATCTATCAATTGGTGGGGCAAAGCTCTGCGCTGGGCGCTGTGTCGATTCTGGTGCCAATGCTGTTTGCGCTGTTCGCCAAAAAGCCTTCAGTGTGCGGTGCCTGGCTGGCGATGATTGGCGGCTTGCTGGTGTATGTGCTGATTGAATACGGGGTAAGCGGGTTCCCGGTGCCCTCGATGTTGATGGGCTTGCTGGCGTCACTGGCCGGGATGCTGCTTGGTCCGTTGGTGACTCAGTTCGTTACTACGCGATCACCACCATCACGGCGGGCCTGAGCCAGATTGCCAGTGGCGTTGGCAATAAAGGCATCCGCAGTGGTCGCCTTGTAGGCTGCCACGCCCACGCTGATCGTGAACTTCAGTGCATGGCCCTGATACATCAGACTTTGCTTGCTGCACTCAGTGATCACGCGCTGCGCCAGCGCAGTGGCGCCTTCCGGCACGGTTTGCGGCATCAGCACCAGGAAACGGCCATCATCCCAGCAACCGGCAATATCGGTTTCGCGCAGATGCACCTGTAATATTTTTGCCAGCAGCACATGGATCATTTTGGCGTAGCCACCGCCAAAGCGCGCGGTGTGTACGCGCAAATAATCAGGCTCGATGAACATGATGCAATAGTCGGCGTGATAACGCTTGATGCGCGCCAGCTCGGCCACCAGCAATTTTTCCAGCAAACGCCGATTGGCAAGACTGGTGGTGAGATCGCCGTAAACCAGCTGGTTGAGGTCATCAATGCTGACCAGCAATTCACGCTCGGCCTTGACGCGAAAAGATTCAAACATCACGGTCCGCATCGCCACGATGAAATAAACCGCGATGATCCTTTCAAAAAAAGTATCACTGTAGCGCTCCGTCTCAAAACCAAGAACGCCGGCATGCACAATCAGTGTCAGCAACAGCAAGCCCACCACCGAACCCAGGCCAACGGTCATGCCCTGCAGAAAAATAGCGACCAGTGGGAACACAAAATAAAACATCGGGCCGGTGTTTTGGGTGCCGCCCGTATAGAACAGATACAGACACAACGTGCCCATCAACAGTGTCAGCAGATGTTTGGTGAAACTGTAGTGATGCCAATACCAGGCGGTGAAATACACCAGTGAAGTGGTTACTGCGAAACCGAAGATCACGGAAGCAAATTGGGCTTCACCCCGGTAAAGCGCAGCCAGTCCGAACAACACCAGGAAGGTAATGGCCACCGCGCTGTACACGCCGCACAGCAGGAAGTGATTGTATTCTCGATCTTTCAGACTGGCCTTCAGCCGGTCCTGAATCGGAACCGGAATGGTCCACAGCGGCTCAGTTGAAATTTCCAGATCTCTGTCGACCACGTTGGCACTCAGCGGATGACTGAGGCGTCATCATTGGTTTGAATGTTGGTACAGGTGATTACGACAACCTGTGGGCGCAGCATAAACAATTTGCGTGAAGCAGGACACAGTTTGGCAATATAAGCCCCTGATTTGCCGCAGATTTCACATCAAACGAGACAGACCAGCTGCCATTCAGGCCGGTTTTTTGGCTGCAAAAGTGAAATAAAACACCCAGCCACTGGCCAACACCACCAGCGCCAGCACTGCGGTAATGTCGCTGTAGACAAAACCGTGCGCATTGGCAGAAAACAACAACAAGCCGGTATCAAGCCAATGGCCATCCAGAATCCTGCCCACCAGCGTGGTGCCCAAAGCGCCCGACACGATGCTGATCAGATTGAATATGCCCATGCCGATTCCACTCTGTTCCGCCTCCAGCGTTTGCGACACCGAGTTGATCATCGCCGTCTGGAACATCGTGAAGCCCACATAATTACCCAGCATCGCCACCATGACCACCCACGACGAAATGGCCAGCATGGTAGACAACATCACCAAGCTGCCTGCCAGCAGCAACACACCGATGCTGGCCACATAGGCATTGCCTTTCTTGTCGGCCATGGCGCCGGCTTTGGGCCCCATGAATACCGCACTGATGGCGCCAGGGAACAACAGCAGCCCGATGTGCTGGGTATCCATGCCATAGACTTCTGTCAGCATCAGCGGAATCAAAAAGAACGAACCCAGCACCGCTGAAAACATGGTCATGCCCACGAAGATGCCATTGCGGAATTTGCGATTGCTGAACACTTTTGCATCAATGAACGGATTGGCAGCTTTCACCATCCACAATGTCATCGCGATAGCCGACACGACAAACCCGGCCAGCAACACCGGCATCATCAAATTCAGATACAGCACCAGTAAACCTACCGTCAGCGACACCAGCACTGCCCCTACTGCATCTATGTGCCCGGGCTTGCTCTGTTCTTCAGGTATATAGCGACGCAATTTCGGCAGCGCGATCAAGGTCAGCAGCGGAATCAGGAACAACATCGCCCAATTCAAATTACCGGAAACAAAGCCGCCGATCACCGGGCCAACGCCAATGCTCACCGACACGATCGACGTAATAAAACCAAACACCTTGCCGCGCCCCTCTTCCGGCACATAACGCGCCACTACCACAAAGATCAGCGCCGGAATCGCCGAGGCGCCCATCGCCTGCAAACCACGTGCAACCACCACCAGCCAGTAATTGTTCTGACACAGAAAACCCAGCACCGATGCCGCGCAGTAAAACCACGTGCCAAATTCAATCAGCCGCCGCAACGAATACATGTCGGCCAATTTGCCGTAGATCACCGAGCCAATGCCGAAGAACACCATGAAGATGGTCATCACCCAACTGACGGTGGACGCATTGAGCTGGAATTGCTCGGCAATTTTCGGAATGGAAACGTTGAATACCGTTTCATTGAGCACCGCGAAGAAAACCAGGTAGGTCAGCCAGAACACCAGCTGCTTGGTATTGCTCTTGTCTTGCATAAATCGGTTCCAAAAAAAACAGCCCGCACCTTAGTCAGATGCGGGCTGTTTGGCTATTACTTTTCAAGCTTGTGGCATTTGGTCTTCTCTTACCCACCAGCCATGAATCTGGCCAGGGTTGCGCACTGGCAGTTTCACGGTGGCCAGCGGGCCGTCAGCCAAACGCATTGCATCGAGAATAACGAAGTCGGTGCGATTGGCTTCGTTGGCGCGGGTGACCACGCCCATCAGGTAGCCTTCGCCTTCCGCTGCATCCTTCGACTTCGGCGCAAAGCAGCACTCGGCCAGGTTGGCACCGGGGCCGGCATCCCAAAAATCCTGCTTGCCGGTCTGGTGGTCGAAGCGCACATAGGCGGAATTGCCACGCTGCCCTTGTGGCGCATTCAGCGTGCTCGATCCGAGGAAACCGTAACGATAATGCTGCGTGTTGTAGCGATCATCCTGACGCGGCAATGCACCGACCCACGGTCCCAACTGCTCGATTTTGTAATCCTTGATGGTTTTGCTGTTCATGTCAG
>CANCGR010000165.1 GCA_947377625.1 Gammaproteobacteria bacterium
TCGGCAATGCCGGGGCTGACTATGATGCGCGCGGTTATGTCAGCGCTTATGACCTTAAATCCGGCGAACTGAAATGGCGTTTCTTCACCGTGCCAGGTGATCCGAAGAATGGCTATGAACACCCTGAACTGGAGATGGCTGCCAAGACCTGGGATCCCAACAGTCGTTGGGATGTCGGCGGCGGTGGCACAGTGTGGAACACCATGAGCTACGATCCGGAATTGAATCTGCTCTACATCGGCACTGGCAACGCCGCCCTGTTCAACTGGCACGAGCGCAGCCCGTCCGGTGGCGACAACTTGTTCCTGTGTTCGATCATCGCCATCAATCCCGATACCGGTCGCATGCAGTGGTACTACCAGCAAGTGCCGCGCGAAAGCTGGGACTTCACCGCCACCCAACCATTCATTCTCACCGACATGGAATTCGGCGGCACCGTGCACAAGGTGATCATGCAGGCGCCCAAAGCCGGCTTCTACTACATCCTTGATCGCGCCAGCGGCAAATTGTTGTCAGCCAATCCTTATGTGCCAGTGAACTGGGCTTTCAAAGTCGATCTGGAAACCGGTCGTCCGCAAATGAACCCGGCAGTTGATTACAACCCCGGCCCGATCTTTGTAGAACCGTCCGGCATGGGCGGTCATGCGTGGAACCCGATGGCATGGAATCCGGTCAACAAACTCGTTTACATCCCAGCCATTGAAGCCGGCGCGATGAGTTATGACGCCACCCAGGGCCACGTCTATAAACCCAAGCAAGGCAACTCCGGCAACAGCATCCTGTTCGGCGATTCCATGCTGACCAATCCTGACCTGCTGCAGGAGCCGATGAAGTCAGCACTGCGTGCAGTGCAGCAAGCCGGCAAAGCCACGTCACGTGCAGTCTTGAAAGCGTTCGACCCTGCCAGCGGCAAAGTGGTGTGGGAACATGAGAACGAAGGCTGGTGGGATCGCGCCGGTGTGCTCGCAACCGCCGGTGGTTTGGTATTCCAGGGCACTGACAGTGGTTATCTGAAAGCCTTCAACCAAACCACTGGTGAAGAAGTGCTGAACTTGCATGTTGGCACGTCCATCATCGCGGCGCCCATCACTTACACGGTTGATGGCGTGCAATACGTTGCGGTCAATACCGGCTGGGGTGGTGGTGGCTGGTTTGCACCGCATTCCTCCAGCGCAGTCATCAAATACGGCAACCAGAACCGCATCATTGCATTCAAACTCAATGGTGGCCCGGTGCCGGTGCCGCCAGAAGCCAGCGCCATTGGTCCCTTGCCCAAACCTGCTGTGGAAAATACCGCCGCTGCCGACGTAGTAGCTGAAGGCCGTCGCTTGTTCGGCGCCAGCTGTGCCATTTGTCATGCCAATAACGACTATGGCCTCACCCCGGATCTGCGTCGCATGAATGCAGAAACCCATGCCGGGTTCAAAGGCATTGTGTTGTTCGGCGCGCGTCGCAGCAAAGGCATGCCACAGTGGGATGATGTGCTCAACGACACGCAGGCAGATGCCATCCACTCTTACCTGATTGATCTGGCGTGGCAGTCATACAATGCGCAACAAACTAATGCCAAACTTGAAACTGCACCAACCAACACCACAGGACACTAAGCCCATGCGTCATTTGCGATTTGCCACTGTTGCCCTCACCTGCTTGCTGGCTGCGTGCTCAACACCTCCGTCGAAACTGCCCAACATCCAGATCATGGACACCGGCGTGTTCCCCGAGAGTATTTCTTCTTCCTACGATGGCACCGTGTATTCCGGCAGTACCAAGGGCATCATTTATCGTGCACTGCCAGGCTCAGCCCAAGCCAACGCCTGGATCACCCACAACGACCAGAACGGCCTCTTGTCGATACTCGGCGTGCTGGTCGACGAAAAGAGCAACAGCCTGTGGGTATGCTCGGCACCCAACTTCTTCGGGCCCGAACTTTCCAAAGGTGTGAGCGCACTCAAAGCATTCGACCTCACCAGCGGCAGATTGAAAGGCAGCTTTGATTTTCCGGAACCAGCCAACAGTGTGTGCAACGACATCACGATAGAAGCTGACGGCAGCGCGTATGCATCCGACACTACCAACGGTCGCATCTTCCGGCACCGGCCCGGCGGCAGCAAACTGGAACTGGTCGGCGCCGATCCTTTGCTGGTGGGCATCGACGGCCTCGCCTTTACCGGCGACGGCAAATTTTTTGTCAACAACGTGCGCACCAACAAAATCTACCGCGTGGCACTCAAGCCCGATGGCAACATGGGTTCGCTCACGCCTATTCAGATCAATGACACACTCGGTGGCCCTGACGGCATGCGCCTGATCCGCGACAACCATCTCATCCTGGCCGAAAGCACGATTGGCCGACTCAGCATACTTTCCATCGTCGGCGACAAGGGGACGATGAAAATCCTGCGTGATGATCTGGAATCTTCACCCGGTGCTACCGTGGTTGGCGAAACAGTCTATGTCGCGAAATCCAGCATCAAATATCTGTTGCAGCCGGAGCTGAAAGGTAAAGAACCACCGCCGGCAATACTCTATGCAGTGCCGTTGCCCAAGGGCTAAGAGTTCGGCGGAAAAAAAGGGAAACTACACAGTTTAAAAAGAGAAAACTTATGTCTACCAAAAACAACGTCACCAAGTTCCATCTGCGCTCTGCCCTGTTGTTGCTCGCGCTCGTCTCTGCCGGCAGCGTGCTGGCCCAGGCACCGGGCCTCAGCAGTGCTGTGATCAAGGTTAATTGTGATCGCAGCTGCCTGATCGACATGGCACGCAACTACATCAAGGCACTGGGCAACAAAGATGCTGATCATGCGCGCCTTGCACCTGACGTCATTTTTTCCGAAAACGATGTGACGATGCCGGTGGGCAATGACGGCTTGTGGGGCACCATTTCCAAAGTGCGCGAAGGCGCACTGGAACTGGCCGACGCGCAAACCGGTAATGCGGCCTGGTTTGGCATTGTGGAAGAACACGGCAAGCCGGCTTATCTGGCGATGCGCATCAAGGTCGAGAACAAGTTGATCACGCAAATTGAAACCATCGTTAACCGCTTGCCCGACATGCCCAAGCCGTTTGGCGATCCCGACAAGGTCAGCCACGACCCCACCTGGAATGACATTTTAGGCAAAGACGAATGGCGCTCACGTGAACGCTTGCTGACGGTGGCCGATGGTTACTTCAATACGGTGGAGCTTAACGATGGCGATGTGTTCACGCATTTTTCGGATGACTGCGGTCGTCTTGAGAACGGCGTCAGCACCACCAGCAACGGCGGCTCTGCCAGCATTGCACAAGGTTGCGAAAACCAGTTCAAACTCGGCATCTACAAAATCAACAAACGCGTTCGCGAACGTCGCTATCCGCTGATTGATGAAGAACGCGGCATCGTGCTGGCGAGCGGCTTTTTCGATCACGCCAACACCTTCGACCACTACCTGCTCAAGGATGGCCGCGAAATGAAGACCGCACTGAAATGGCCCAACTCGATCTCGCTGCTGGAAGCTTTCAAAATCCGCGACGGCAAAATCTCGCGCATCGAAGCAGTGTTCACCTATGTGCCCTACTTCATGCCATCGCCGTTTGCTGCACACAACGTTGATCATCAAACCCGCTAAGTGGCCAAGGACTATCCAATGAAAATCACCATGATGAAATTAGCCAGCGCCCTTGCCCTCAGCCTGATGGCCAGCACCACTTTCGCGCAAGCACCCACTTGCAATAACCAATGCCTGAGTGACATCGCCAAAGCCTATCTGCGTGATGTGGCCAAGCAGGACTCCACGCATCTGCCGTGGGCCGACCAAGTGCGCTACACCGAAGACAACGTGGCAATGATGATCGGCGACGGCTTCTGGGGCGCCAGCCCTGGCATCCAGGACGGCGGACTGCTGCTGCCGGATGCCGCTACCGGCAACATCGTATGGTTCGGCATTTCCACCGAGCACGACCAACCCGCTTACCACGGCCTGCGCCTGAAAGTGAGCAACAAACAAATCAGCGAAGTGGAAAGCTATATTGCCCGCAAAGAGATGCCGGAGGTGTTTGCGCCTACTGACGGCTTCAAGCCCGATGCCACGTTCACCACCACTGTGCCCGCTGCAGCTCGGCGTACCCGCGAACAGCTGATTGCCATAGTTGATGGTTACTTCAATACCAAACAACAAAACAGCGGCCAGCTGTTCACCGCATTCAGTGCTGACTGCGCGCAAAAAACCAATGGTGTGAACCTTACGACGGGAGACACCTATTGGGCCGCCAAAGCGGTTGCCGGCTGTGAAGCGCAAATGAAGGCTGGTGTTTACAAGCCGGTCGATCGCATCCGCGCCCGCCGCTTTCCGGTAGTAAATGAAGACACCGGCGTGGTGGTGGCGTTGTCACTCGAAGATCACGCCACTCGTTATCTTGATTACAAAATCGCCGATGGCAAAACACTTAACGTCCAGCTTCCCACGCCCAACGCACGTGGGCATCTCAATGTCTTCAAGATTGAGAACGGCGCCATCAAACGTATTGAAGGGATCTCCGTGCTACTGCCCTACTACATTCATTCGTTGTGGGCACAATGACCTGATCGCGGCACTGGCAAAGGTGTAATTCCCGGATTGCACCTTTGCCAATCAGTCTGCGCTTAAAATTTTTTTAGATTTGGATTGATCCACTATGTGTCTTTTTGTGATTGCTTAATTCGTCAAGCGACCATGGCACATAAACAGTATCGACAACCCGCGAGTCTTTCAGAATCACATCCAGCCGCTCCGCAGATATGAAAGGCACAAACGCCACGCCGCGACTGAAGGCCGATTTATTGTTGGCCGTTTCCAGATAAACGGTTACGCCTTCATAGAGCGATACACGGTCTCGCCTGAATTTTACAAAGAAGTCATCGCCGAGTGAGTCCTTGATGATCTCGTCGAAATTGGAAAGTGTGTGCACCGAGAACAGTAGCTGATTGGTGCCGTTGACCTCGGCAATATCCAGCGCCTTGATAAAACCGGTGAGGAACCCTTCCTTGCCGGGGCCAGTAATGTTGCTGTGGTAGATCACTGAAACTCCAAATTGATTTGCAAACTTTGGTTATTCCCATCCAGGCAGGTTCCCTACTTCCCACCCATCTGCTTGTCATACATCGCCTGATACAACGCCACCTTGGCCGCACCCAATGAATCCCCCACTACGCTTTTTTCACCGATATGCAGCACCGGGCCTTTGGCAATATCTTCAAACATCGGCCACACCGGCAAGCCGGCACCGTTGGGATTGCCGCTCTTCGCAAAATTAACCCAATACGATGAAGTCATTGCCGCCACTTTCACATCCACTGGTGACGCCAGCGCCAGCTCGGGCGAGCTGGCATCCGGGTATACGCGCAGCGCGCCCAGATTGTTGAACACGTATTGAATTTCACAGGTGTGGCAAACACCGAGGTTGCGCGCGCCTGCGGCATAGGGCGGCACTTGCACGAAGTGGTAGACATAGGCTTGCTTGCCGATCTTGCGTTGACTGGCGGCGTATTGACGCATCAGCCACGCCATGTTGTCGGTGAATACTTGCGTGCTGTTGGCAGTGGCTTCGGCATCAGTCTTCGCGGGATAAGCGGCCAAGCCCATCGCAGCCAGATCGCCCCAACGCTGTGGGGCTGTTTCGTTCCAGCGCTGAACTGTCAGCGGGGCGCCGCCACTGAAAGAGCCTTCGTCGTGATTCGAGCCCACCAGCACGTCGATGGGCAGTTGACGCCCTTTCGCAAACGTCACTGACAAATCTTCCGGCACCACCCAGCCGTCAACGATCATGCCCTGGCGCGGCAGCTTGGCCAGCACGTCAGCAGCAGACATTGCGCGCAGTGCGGCGAGATTCATCGCGCCGAGCTTGGTGGCGGCCTCCACGGTTTGTTGTTCAGCCGACGCACGTGCGCGCATGGCGCCGAGGTTAAGTCCCATCCAGGTGCCACTCTCGGAGATGGCTTTCTTGAACTTACCCTTGCTGAGCGGCACACCTACCAGCGCGGCCGAGATGGCGGAGCCGGCAGATTCGCCGAAGATGGTGACGTTGGCCGGGTCACCGCCGAACGCGGCAATGTTGTCTTGCACCCACTGCAGCGAAGCCAGCACGTCGGTAAGTGCATAGTTGCCGGAGGCACCGTGCGGTGATTCTTTGGTCAATTCAGGATGCGCAAGAAAACCAAAGGCGCCGAGCCGGTAGTTCATGCTGACCACGACCACGCCTTTTGCGGCAAGTTGATCACCCTGGTTGTGCGGCGATGAACCGGCGCCTTCGGTGTAGGCGCC
>CANCGR010000166.1 GCA_947377625.1 Gammaproteobacteria bacterium
GGCAATGGCACATGCTGCTCATCAACCACTATGAGCCCGTAATTCGGCAAAGGGGTTCCTATGGTCACCGGTTCATCGCGTTTCAATTCCGCCAGTGTTGCGGTTACCGATGTTTCGGTTGGGCCATAAGTGTTGAACACTCTTCTGCCCTGTCGCACCAGCCGTTGGGCCAACGCATCAGAGCAGGTCTCACCACCGAGATTGATCAAGCGCAAACCGTCCAACGGGTCTTCTATCAAGCTCACCAGTGTGGGCACTGCATGCAGCACGCTGATGTGTTCGCGTGCCAGCGTTTGCGCCAGCAAATCAGGGTCTGCTACCAAGGTTGCCGGCGCGAGCCACAGCGTTGCTCCCACCAGATATGAAATCCATATTTCCTCGAACGACATGTCAAACGCCACCGAAAAACCCTGATAAACCCGGTCGTTTTCGTGCACACCCAGAATTTCGTTTTCACTGCGCAAAAGATGGCAGATGCCACGTTGGTTGATGACGATGCCTTTTGGTTGTCCAGTCGAGCCTGAGGTGTAAATAACGTAAGCGGCATCGTCCGGCTGTGCACTCAGGCAAAGCGGTGCTGCACTTGTGTCTGCCAGCAAATCCTCCATGGCCCAGACCGGCACATCCAATTCCTGCAAGCGCGGCAACCATTCACGACAGGTAAGCAGACCTGCAGCTTGTGCGGATTGGAGACAGGTACGGATTCTTTCGATGGGAGTTTGTGTGTCGAATGGCAACCAGGCGGCCCCGGTTTTGGTGATGCCCGCTTGTGCTATCAGCAGATCTGCGCCGCGGGGCATGAACAATCCCACGACCTTGCTGGTGGTTGCTCCGCGCTGAAACAAGGCTCCCGCCAGTGCTGAGCTCGCTGTATCCAGCTGCGCATACGTGACGGTGCGTTCACCCCAAACCAAGGCCGGGTGTTGCGGCCGGCGTTGCGCGGTGGCGGCAAGGATATCCGCAAGGCACTCCTGTCGGACAAGATCCGGGCGATGGGGGCCACGCAACACTTCACTCGGCATTACAGAGTCGCCGGTTGCAGGTGCAGCCGGGTTTTCATTGCTATTTTTCAATCAGTATTTATTCCGCTTACAACTGTGTAGTCATTACTCATGGATGCCATTGAGCATGACTTCCCATTATTTTGAAACCGCTTTGTTGAATTGGGGCAAGGCTTGCTTTTTGTTCGCGGTGCCACTGGCTAAGGTTTTTCAGTACGCAGCCGCACAGACGGCCTCTGCCGACTGAGCCACAGTGACAGCGCGCTTGTTTCATGGCAAGGGTGCTGCTTTGAAAAATAGCTTGTTTATTTGGAGAAGATCAAAATTTACGCGGCAATGACAAGCTAGAATGCCCTCAGTATTGTTGGAAAACCTGCAATGACCAGACAACGCACAATACGAGTTTCGCTCACAGCCTCATTGTTGCTCGCCGCTGGCACCGCCGCGTCGCAAGACAACGGCAAATGCATTGACATCAATGCGCCCGCGACGACTTCCTATGATTTCACCAAAGAGCTGACGCGCTGGGGCAGCGAGAAAGACTACAACCTCGATGCGTCTGCGCGAGTGGTGCGTTCGATCTCGGTCAACACCTTGCCGATCTTTGACGAAAGCAATCCGCGTGAAGACAACTTCCTGTTCCGCTGGGCCAATGCCATTCACTTCACCACGCGCGCGGATGTCATCAGCGACCAATTGCTGTTCAAGGAAGGTGAGAGCGCCACCATGCATTTGTTGGCCGAAAGTGAGCGCATTTTGCGCAGTCGCCAATATGTTGGGGATGCGGCCATTCGGGTGTTGCGCGAGTGTGGTGATGCAGTGGATCTGGAAGTGGTGTCGCGTGAGGTTTGGACGCTGACACCGGAGCTGTCTTTCAAGTCTACCGGTGGCGACACCAGCTCAGGCATTGGTATTCGTGATTCCAACATTCTTGGCTCGGGCCAGTTTCTCGACTTCAAATACAAAAATAATCCGCAGCGCAGTTCGTGGGCCTTGGGTTACAAGAATCCCAACATCGGTGGCACTCATGCCGAGTTTGCCAGTGAGTTTGCGCAGAACTCCGATGGGCACCATTACATGGTCGATGCCACGCAGCCGTTTTATTCGCTGAACGACAAGCACTCGTGGCGCGTGCTGTGGGAATCCACCAGTGAAGTGCTTAACCAGTACACCTATGGCACCAAGGTCTCCAGTCTTCAACATGACTATAAAGCCGCTGAATTCATCTATGGCAGTTCCGATGGCATCGTGAACGGCACGGTCAACCGCTTCAGTGCCGGTGCGCATCTGAGCCAGCAAACCTGGCAAAAAGGGCCGGATTTGCCGGCGCCAGTGGGGTTTCGCACCAATCTCGATCTCAACTACCCGTTCGCACAATACGACTATATTGAAGATAACTTTGTTACTGGTTTCAACATCGGCCAGATCAAGCGCACGGAAGATTTGCAGTTGGGCAAACATCTGCGCAGCCGCATTGGTTATGCCGGCGGTGCAGGCGGCAACCTGATTTTCAATGGCGACTTTGGCGATACCTTGCTGTATCAGCCAGGCCAACTGCTGCAGTTGTCAGTCAACTGGGATGGACGCTGGAGTCGTGATGCTGCGCGACTGGAAGATACCGTGCTGAAAGCCTCGCTCGACTACCAAAAGGAATTGAGCCAGCGTCGCACTTTGTTTCTGGGCCTGGTCGCCAACAAGGTTTACAACTTGAATGACGGCACGCAACTGATCCTTGGTGGCAGCAACGGTCTGCGTGGCTTCGACAGCCACTTCCTCAATGGCACTGGCAGTGTGCAATTCACGGCAGAGGAACGTTATTTCACCGATTACCACTGGCTGCAATTGGCGCGAGTCGGTTTTGCGATGTTCTACGATGCGGGCAAGGTGTTTGGCAATCCTGATGCGGGTGCGCAGCGGCTGTATCAGAATGTCGGGTTGGGTTTGCGGCTGGCACCGAGCCGTTCCGAGTCAGGCCAGATCGTGCATATTGATCTGGCCTGGCCCTTGAACAGTAATGTGCCCGGTGGTGGTGGCAGGCAGTTCGTCGTGGAAGTGAAAAATACTTTCTGACTTTTGTCCTGTACTGCCAATCAGGCGCTACCAATCAGTCATTACTTCTTGGCGACCGCCGCCAAGCCTTGGGTGATTTCAATATTGGTGCCGACCGGGTCGATGATGAAGGCGATAGTCAAGCCAAGGTCATCACGTTTTTCCGGGGCGCGATCAAACTTGATGCCCAGTTTGTCCATTTTGGCTTTGAAGGCGTCCATGCTGGCCACTTCAAAACCGAAGTGATCAATGGCATTGCCTTTGGAAGCCTTGGGCGCTTCGCCACGTGCAGCAAGAAAATCGACACGGCCGCCGGGAATCACCGCCGACACCATGCCGGCACGTTCTCCAGCTTCAGCACCGAACACTTTGACGTACCAGTCGCGCACTGCATTCACATCCAGCGTTTGCACATGCGAGTGATGGAACTTGATGGTTTCGCTTTGCGCGGCATCGACCAAAAACTCCACACGCACGCCGTCAGGCAGATCAGCCAGAATCTGGCCCGGGTCTGCCTTGTCGAGAATGAACTTCGCATCCATCGCCACCAGCTTGGCTTTGTATACATCGTAGCTCTTCACCGAAAACGCAATGTGGTTGGCGGAGGTCTGGCCCGAGCCGAGCACCGGAGCCTGCTCGCGCAACATCACCAGCATGCCCGGTGCGCTGAACGCGTTTTTGATCTTGTCGCTTTTTACTTCAGTGAGACCGAAGTTGAGCCAGTACTCGCGACTCTTGGCAAGATTTGCTACATACAGGTGAGTGTGGCCGGCGCTGACGCCATCGGCATTGGGGGCCGACAGTTGGGCACTGGCAAGGCCAGGCAATACAAAAATCGCAGTGGCCAAAGCCAAAGCTCGCAGTTTCATGATGGAACCCTCTGGTGGATGAAAAAAAGGCCAGATCGCAGTGACGTCTGGCCGTGTTGTTATTTCTGTTTTTGTTTGAGCTCGCGACGACGGGCATGCAACAACGGCTCGGTATAACCATTGGGCTGTTCAATACCCTTGAATACCAGATCGCACGCCGCCAGGAACGCAATGCCGTCGTAGCCAGGCGCCATGTTCTTGTAGAGTGAGTCACCGGCATTTTGCTGGTCAACCACAATCGCCATGCGCTTCATCGTGCTCATTACCTGCTCTTGCGTGCACAGACCGTGCAGCAGCCAGTTGGCAATGTGCTGGCTGGAAATACGCAAGGTGGCGCGGTCTTCCATCAGGCCGACATGATTGATGTCAGGCACTTTCGAGCAGCCCACGCCCTGGTCAATCCAGCGCACTACGTAACCGAGAATGCCTTGCGCATTGTTGTCGATTTCTTTCTGGATCTGTTCCGGTGTCAGTTTGTTTTCTGTCATCAGCGGAATCATCAGAATGGTATCGACGCTGGCTTTTTCGCGGCTCGACAGTTCACGCTGGGTTTGCGCCACGTTGATCTGGTGGTAATGAATCGCGTGCAAGGTAGCAGCAGTAGGCGAGGGCACCCATGCACAGTTGGCGCCCATGTTCGGATGCACCACTTTCTGCGCCATCATGTCGCCCATCATGTCAGGTTTGGCCCACATGCCTTTGCCGATCTGCGCCTTGCCGGTGAAGCCGGTGGCAACGCCGATGTCGACGTTGGAATTTTCATAGGCGCCGATCCACGGCTGGTTCTTGATGGCATCTTTCGGCAGGAACGGGCCGGCTTGCATGCTGGTGTGGATTTCATCGCCGGTGCGGTCAAGGAAGCCGGTGTTGATGAAGAACACGCGGTCTTTGACGGCACGAATGCACTCTTTCAGGTTGACGGTTGTGCGGCGCTCTTCATCCATTACACCGACCTTGATGGTGTTGCGTTTAAGGCCGAGTGCATCTTCCACAGCATCAAGCAGATCGTTGCAGAACTGCGCTTCTTCCGGGCCATGCATCTTGGGCTTGACGATGTAGATGTTGCCTTCGCGGCTGTTCTTGACCGGGCTGTTGCCTTTGATGTCGTGCAGCGAACACAGTGATGAGACCATGGCGTCCATCAGGCCTTCAGGAATTTCGCGGCCTTCGCGATCAAGAATTGCATCTGTTGTCATCAAGTGGCCGACATTGCGAATCAGCAACAAGCTGCGCCCTTGCATGATCACGGTTTCACCGCTGGTGCCTTTGTAGACGCGGTCAGGATTCAGTTTGCGCACGATGGTTTTGGTGCCCTTGGCCACATTTTCCTGCAGCGTGCCGTTCATCAAGCCGAGCCAGTTGCGATAGACCGCGACTTTGTCGCTGGCATCCACGGCGGCGACGCTGTCTTCGCAGTCCTGGATCGTTGTCATCGCCGATTCCATGTACACATCTTTCACACCGGCATGATGCTGCTTGCCGATCAGGTTGGTGTCATCAAGTTGTACTTCCAGATGCAGGCCGTGGTTGGCGAACAGCAAGGTAGAAGGCGAGGAGAAGCCACCCTGGAAGCCGATCAGTTTGTCGGGCTGGCACAGGCCGGTAATCGAGTGATCTTTCAATTCCACTTCCAGAATGATGTGGCCATTCTCATTGGCAAGCCGGTATTGCTGCACCATTTCATGACGGCCGCGCTTGAGCGGAATCGCCTGATCAAGAAATTCATCGGCGTAGGCAATTACTTTTTGGCCGCGCAGTGGATTGTAGGTAGCAGTGCGGGTGGCGCCGCTGGTTTCCGGAATGACATCGGTGCCATACAGCGCGTCAAACAAGCTGCCCCAACGCGCATTCGCTGCATTGAGCGAGTAACGTGCATTCATCACCGGCACAACCAACTGCGGGCCAGCGACGATGGCGATTTCGTAATCATTGCCGCGCGTGGTGATTTTGTAATCGTCGCCTACTGGTACCAGGTAACCGATGTCTTGCAGAAATTTTTTGTATTCGTCACGGTTCGCAAGGTAATAAGCGCTGTCGTGTTGACGATGCCATTCATCAATTTTTGCTTGCAGGTCGTCACGCTTTTGCAACAGCGCGCGATTGCGCGGCGCCAGCGTATCGACGATCTTGCCCATCGCCGCCCAAAAGGCCCGGGGTTCAATGCCCGTGCCGGGCGCGGCTTCTTTTTCGATGAAGTCATAAAGAACCTGCGAAATCTGCAGATTGCTGGCGGAAATTTTGTTCGGCATGCGGACCTCTTGAATTACTGCTAAGTTAATGACTGCCGTCAGTTGGTAAGGCCAGCATTTTAGCTCCAAAACATGGGGCGCTGGCCATTGATATCTGCATCTTGCAGCAA
>CANCGR010000167.1 GCA_947377625.1 Gammaproteobacteria bacterium
GTTTCGGCCCGGTGCAGGTGGAAGACGTCGCCGAATTGTTTGATGCCAATTTCCTGAGTGGCGGCCAGCACCGACTGGCGCTGGGCAACGTGGAAGCACTGCCCTGGTTCAAGCACCAGCAAAGACTGACTTTTGCACGTTGCGGCGTAATCGCCGCTACCTCGGTTGATGAATACAAAAAGCTCGGCGGTTTTGTCGGCTTGCAGAATGCATTGAAGAAAGATGGCAAGGCCATCGTGCAGGAAGTGCTCGACTCCGGCCTGCGTGGTCGCGGCGGCGCAGCGTTCCCGACCGGCATCAAATGGCGCACCGTGATGGACGCTGTTGATACCCAAAAATACATCGTCTGCAACGCAGACGAAGGCGATAGTGGCACTTTCTCTGATCGCATGATCATGGAAGGCGATCCGTTGTCACTGGTGGAAGGCATGACTATCGCTGGCATCGCAGTCGGCGCGACCAAAGGCTTTGTTTACCTGCGCTCCGAATACCCGCTAACGCAAACCATCCTTAACGAAGCCATCGCCAACGCGCGCGCCGCCGGCTATCTGGGCAGCAACATCCAGGGCAGTGGCAAGAGCTTCGATATGGAAGTGCGCATGGGCGCCGGTGCTTATATCTGCGGCGAAGAAACCTCGCTGTTGGAATCGCTGGAAGGCCGCCGCGGCCAGATCCGCTTCAAGCCGCCCTTGCCTGCGCTGAAAGGGCTATTCGGCAAACCCACTGTCGTTAACAACGTCATTTCGTTGGCCACCATTCCGGTCATCCTGGAAAAAGGCGGCAAGCACTACGCCAACTTCGGCCGTGGCCGCTCGCTCGGCACCATGCCGTTCCAGCTCGGTGGCAACATCAAACACGGCGGCCTGGTTGAAAAAGCCTTTGGTCTGACCCTGCGCCAATTGATCATGGATTTCGGTGGCGGCACTGCCACCGGCAAACCGATCCGCGCCGTGCAAGTGGGAGGCCCGCTGGGCGCCTACTTCCCTGACTCGCTGCTCGATACCGTATGCGACTACGAAGAGTTCGCCAAGGTCGGCGGCATGCTCGGTCATGGCGGCGTGGTGGTATTCGATACCAGCGTCAATATGGCGAAAATGGCGCGCTTCTCGATGGAATTCTGTGTCAATGAAAGCTGTGGCAAATGCACGCCCTGCCGTATCGGTTCAGTGCGCGGCGTGGAAACCATCGACAAGATCGTGGCTGCCAAAGACGACAATGAACGCAACAAGCAGCACATCATTCTCAAGGATTTGTGTGAAACCATGGAGTCAGCATCGCTGTGTGCGATGGGTGGTCTGACACCAATGCCAGTCATGAGTGCAGTCAAACATTTCAAGGGGGATTTCCAATGAACGCGCTTACCAGCATGCAGCCGATCATGTTCGACCCACAAACTGTCGCTCCTGAAACGGATTACGGCACTCCCAAGAGCACCAGCACCGAGTTGGTGACGCTGACCATCGACGGTCAAAGCATCACTGTGCCCAAAGGCACCAGCATCATGCGTGCGGCCAAAGAATTGGGCATTACCATTCCGAAACTGTGCGCCACCGACAACCTCGAACCGTTCGGTTCCTGCCGTTTGTGTCTGGTGGAAATCGAAGGTCGTCGCGGCACGCCTGCTTCCTGTACCACACCCGCGGAAGCCGGCCTGAAAGTCACCACCCAGAACGCCAAGATCGCCAAGCTGCGCAAAGGCGTGATGGAACTCTACATCTCCAACCATCCGCTCGACTGCCTTACCTGCTCTGCCAACGGCGACTGCGAACTGCAGGACATGGCTGGCGCAGTGGGCTTGCGCGATGTGCGCTACGGCTATAAAGGCGACAACCACAACGATCGCCCGAAAGACGAAAGCAATCCGTATTTCACGTTCGAAGCCAGCAAGTGCATCGTGTGCTCACGTTGCGTGCGTGCCTGCGAAGAAGTGCAAGGTACTTTCGCACTCACGATCCAGGGCAGCGGCTTCGCGTCCAAAGTCAGCGCCGGCATCGACGAAGGCTTTTTGAATTCCGAATGTGTGTCGTGTGGCGCTTGCGTACAAGCCTGCCCGACCGCAACGCTCAATGAAAAATCCATGATCGAAATCGGCACCCCTGAACATGCCGTGGAAACCACCTGCGCCTATTGCGGCGTTGGCTGTACTTTCCGCGCTGAAATGAAAGGTGACCAGGTTGTGCGCATGGTGCCGTCCAAAGGTGGCGAAGCCAACGACGGTCACTCGTGTGTAAAAGGTCGCTTCTCATGGGGCTACGCCACCCACAAAGAGCGCATCATGAAACCGATGATCCGCACCAAGACTTCCGATCCGTGGAGAGAAGTGAGCTGGGACGAAGCCATTCAATACACCGCCGGCAAGTTCAAGGAAATCCAGAGCAAGTACGGTCGTAAATCCATCGGCGGCATCACCTCTTCGCGTACCACCAACGAAGAAGTGTGGGTCGTGCAGAAAATGATCCGTACCGCGTTCCGCAACAACAACACTGATACCTGCGCCCGTGTTTGCCACTCTCCTACCGGTTATGGTCTGAAACAAACGCTCGGTACTTCCGCCGGCACCCAGGATTTCGCCAGTGTTGACGAAACCGATATGGTGCTCTTGATCGGCGCCAACCCGACTGACGCGCATCCTGTGTTTGCTTCCCGCATGAAAGCGCGTCTGCGTGCAGGTGCTGACCTGGTAGTGTGCGATCCGCGTCGCATCGACCTGGTTGATTCCCCGCACATCAAGGCCAGCGTACATATCCCGCTGCTGCCTGGTTCCAACGTGGCACTGATCAACGCGCTGGCTCACACCATCGTGGAAGAAAATCTGGCTGCCTGGGACTACATCAACGAACGCTGCGATACCAAAGCCTTCAACGAATGGCTGGAATTCATCAAGCTGCCGAAAAACTCACCAGAGGCTGTCGCTCACCTGCTCGGTGGCGATGCCGGTAAAGTACGTGATGCCGCCCGCCGCTATGCAGCAGTAAAACGCGCGTCGATCTATTACGGCCTCGGCGTTACCGAACACTCACAAGGCTCCACGATGGTCATGGGCATGGCCAACCTGGCGATGCTGACCGGCAACATTGGTTTCAATGGCGCTGGTGTTAACCCGCTGCGAGGCCAGAACAACGTGCAGGGTTCTTGCGACATGGGTTCGTTCCCGCATGAATTCTCCGGCTACCGTCATGTCAGCGATCCTGAAGCCAACGAACTGTTCTCCACTGCCTGGGGCGTTGATCAGGACCCTGAACCCGGTTACCGCATTCCGAACATGTTCGATGCCGCCATCAAGGGCGACTACAAAGGCATGTTCGTGCAAGGCGAAGACATCGCGCAGTCCGATCCGAATACTCACCATGTCGAAGCCGCGCTGGAAAATCTTGAGTGTTTGGTCGTGTGCGATCTGTTCCTCAACGAAACCGCCAAGTTTGCACATGTGTTCCTGCCTGGCACTTCTTTCCTCGAGAAAGATGGCACCTTCACCAACGCCGAACGCCGCCTCGGCCGCGTGCGCCCGGTAATGGCACCGAAAACCGGCAAGCACGAGTGGCAGATTCCGATCGAAATCTCTGCCGCCATGGGCTATGAGATGCATTACAACAATCCGTCCGAAATCATGGACGAGATTGCCCGCCTGACACCTACGTTCAAACGCGTCAGCTTTGATCGCCTCGACAACGAAGGCAGCATGCAATGGCCTGTTACCGACGAGGCACCCAATGGCACGCCACTCATGCACGTCGGTGGTTTCGTGCGCGGCAAGGGTAATTTCGTCATTACCGAGTTCGTACCGACCGAAGAACGCGTCAACGCCAAGTTCCCGCTGATTCTCACCACTGGCCGCATCCTCAGCCAGTACAACGTCGGCGCACAAACGCGTCGCACCGAGAACAATGTGTGGCACAACGAAGACGTGCTGGAGATCCATCCGTTTGACGCGTCCGAGCGTGGCATCAATGACGGCGACCTGGTGAGCTTGAACAGCCGCAAAGGCGACACTGCCCTGCATGCAAAAATTTCCGACCGCATGCAGCCGGGCGTGGTCTACACAACTTTCCACATGCCAGGCTCCGGCGCCAACGTCATCACTACCGAGCACAGCGACTGGGCTACCAACTGCCCTGAGTACAAGGTCACTGCCGTGCAGGTCAGCCCTGCCAGCGCGTTGTCTGACTGGCAAAAGCAGTATGAGGACTTGAATGAAACCCGCCGCAAACTGGCAGAAATAATGCAGTAACGTTTGCAGCTCCAAACAAAAAGGCTGGCCTCTCACGAGACCAGCCTTTTTTTATGCAAGACCACCTATGCAAGACCACAACAGCAACACCGCAACTCAAGCAGCCGGCCGTTTTTCTTGTCAGGCTGCTTGGGCAACCCCCTCAGCGATAAAGCAGTTGCCACCCCTGCTCTGCGCAATTTTCAGATTCCTGTCCGCACTCTCCAGCGCATCTGTTGCCGCTGATTTACCGATTTCCGCCACACCGATACTGGCGGTGAGGCTTAGCATGCTGTTCACCCCGGGGCGCTGGTTACGCACTTCCTGCAACAGCCGCTCGGCCAACAAGGTGGCGCCTTCGATATTGATTTCCGGCAGCAACACCAGAAAGCGTCGGTTGTCCCAACGTCCGGCAATATCCAATGCTCTAAGCCTGTCACGGAATATTTTTGCAATGCTGGCCTGTTGTGCGGCTATTGCCGGCTTTTCACCCACATAGCCAGGTTGCAGCTGCACCGGATCAAGCTCGACAAACATAAGGCAACTGGCGGCGCCGTAACGCTGGCAGCGCAGGGCTTCACGCATCAGCATTTTTTCCAGCAGAGTACGATTGGCCAGACTGGTGCTGACATCGCCGTAGGACATGTGCTCAAGATCGCTGAAACTGAGCTGCAACTCGCGCTCTGTTTTCATCCTGACATATTCAGGAATAAACGTGAGCAAGGTGATTATGATGCTGACTGAATAGATTCTTGAGATGAAGGCTTGCGAATACCTGTCGGTATCGAATCCAAAAAAACCGTACTGCAAAAGCATGGTGGCTGCGATGAGTGCAATAACAGAAATGAAGCCGTTAAGCCGCCCCTGCAGGAACAGGGCTACCGGCGGAAACACGAAATAATACAAAGGTCCGGTATTGCTGGAGCCACCCGAGTAAAACAAGTAAAGGCACAACATTCCCATCAGCAGGGTTGTTACGTGCTTGCCGGCCGCATACCAGCCGGCGAACCACATCACCGCAAACACTGCCACAGTGACAACCACAAAACCGAACAACACCATCGCATGGCGGGTTTGGTCGTCCAGCAGGGAGATAAAGGCGAACAGCAGCAAATAGACTATCGCGACACCGCAATAAATCGCGCTGAGCACAAAATTATTGAGTTGGGCGCTGTCGGGGCGCCCCTTGATCTTGTCAGCGATCTGCCTGGGAATGGCCCAAAGCGGTTCGTCGGTAACCTCAAAATCGCTGTCCATGCTCATCCCTGCCTATTTGGAAATCTTGTCCTTGGCTTTCTGGGCCGTGTCCTTGATGGCACCACCGGCTGCCTTGAGGTCTTCACCCACACCGCCCATGGTGTTGCAGCCTCCCAGCACCAGCGAGACACACATGACAACAAATAGCAGTATCGATTTCTTCTTGAACATTTGCTCCGGCACTCCCTCATTGAAACTCAGCAACTGCTGAACAGCCCTGATTATTGGGGAAGTGACCGCAATTTGCCAGACAGACGCCCATCCTTGTGCCGGCTTTGCGTACTGCGTCAAAGCGCAAGGTAGCTGTTGCCCCCATTTCTCTGGGCCGTCGCCAGACTGTTGGCCGCCCGATCCAGCACTTGCTGGGCCGGGCCTTTATCGAGGGCGGCAATGCCGATACTGACACTGGTGCTTGCGGCCTGCGGGCCCGGTGCAGCACTGCGTGCGCGCACCTGTTCCAACAACCTTTCAGCCAGAACCTTGGCGCCCTCCAGCGTTATTTCAGGCAGCATCAGCAGGAAGCAATGGTTTTCCCAGCGACCCGCGATATCCTGCACCCGCAGATTCTTGCGCAAAATATCAGGCACTATCGCCTGTCTGCGTGCGTCATGCGCATCCGCGCTCATGCCCTGGCCAGTTTTCGCTACCGGGTCCAGCTCAATAAACATAAGACAGCAAGCCGAGCCATAGCGCTGGTTACGATTGAATTCCAGTTGCAGCATTTTTTCGAGCAATGCGCGATTGGCCAGCTTGGTGCGCAAATCACCATAGGTCAGCGATTC
>CANCGR010000168.1 GCA_947377625.1 Gammaproteobacteria bacterium
GATACTTCCTGATCGTGATGGAGTTCATCCAGTGGTCACGCGACAACGATATTCCGGTGGGACCAGGCCGTGGCTCGGGTGCCGGCTCGTTGGTGGCTTACTCACTGCGCATTACCGATCTGGATCCGCTCGCCTACGACTTGCTGTTCGAACGCTTCCTCAATCCCGAGCGTGTGTCGATGCCGGATTTCGATGTGGATTTCTGCATGGATGGCCGCGATCGCGTGATCGAGCATGTGGCCGATCTCTATGGTCACGATGCAGTGTCGCAGATCATCACCTTCGGTACGATGGCTGCCAAAGCCGTGATTCGCGATGTTGGCAGGGTGCAGGGCAAACCCTATTCGCTGGCCGACAAACTGTCGAAACTGATTCCGTTTGAAGTCGGCATCACGCTGGAAAAGGCGCGCAAGGATGAGCCGCTGCTGGTCGAATTCCTTGCTGCTGATGCCGACGCGCAGGAAATCATGGAAATGGCCGAGCAACTCGAAGGCCTGGTGCGCAATGTCGGCAAACATGCCGGCGGCGTGGTCATTGCACCCACCAAGCTGACCGACTTTGCGCCACTGTACTGCGACGAAAGCGGCGGCAACCTGGTGACCCAGTTCGACAAGAACGATGTCGAGAGTGCGGGCTTGGTCAAATTCGACTTCCTCGGTCTGCGCACGCTGACCATCATCGACTGGGCGGTGCAGATGATTGCCGAATCCCATCCTGACCAGCCGCGCGTGGATATTTCCACGTTGCCGCTCAACGATCCCCGCATTTTTGCAATGTTGGAGAAAGGCGAAGGCTCTGCGGTATTCCAGCTCGAATCACGCGGCATGCAGGATCTGATGAAACGGCTGAAGCCGAGCACTTTTGAAGACATCATCGCGCTGGTGGCACTGTTCAGGCCGGGGCCACTGGGCTCTGGCATGGTGGATGATTTCATCGATCGCAAGCATGGCCGCAAGGAGGTGAGCTACCCGCATCCTGATCTGGCGCCGGTGCTGAAAAACACCTACGGCGTAATCCTGTACCAGGAACAGGTAATGCAGATTGCGCAGGTGTTGGCCAACTACACCCTCGGCGGCGCTGACATGTTGCGTCGCGCCATGGGCAAGAAAAAGCCGGAAGAAATGCACAAGCAACGCGTGATATTTCTCGAAGGCGCAGCTGCGCGCAATATCAACGCGGATCAGGCCAGCTCGATCTTCGATCTGATGGAAAAATTTGCCGATTACGGGTTCAACAAATCCCACTCGGCCGCCTATGCGTTGGTTTCTTACCAGACGGCGTGGCTCAAATGTTATTACCCGGCCTTCTTCATGGCAGCGGTGTTGTCGGCTGATATGCAGCACACCGACAAAATCGTGGTGATGGTGGAAGAAAGCCGCCGCATGGGCTTGCGTGTGCAGCCGCCTGACATCAATCAGGGCAGTTTTGCGTTTGCAGGCAACAAAAGCGGCCAGATCATCTACGGCCTCGGTGCAATCAAGGGCTTGGGTGAAGGGCCGATCCACAACCTTATCCAGGTGCGCGAGCAATCGGGGCCGTTCACCGATCTGTTTGATTTCTGCAAACGGGTGGATCTAAGCCTCGTCAACAAGCGCTCCATTGAAGCGCTGATCAGAGCCGGCGCCTGCGACAGTTTCGGCGCTGACCGTGCCGTGCTGCTGGCCAGCATGCCGGAGGCCGTGCAAACGGCTGAGCAGAATTCGATGATGCAGCAAAGCGGCGTCGGTGATCTGTTTGGCGAAACCATTGCTTGCGTGACCACGGGCGATGTTTACGCCAATTTTCGGCATGTCAGGCCGTGGAGCGAGCATCGCCGCCTGCAAGAAGAGAAGGACACCCTGGGGCTGTATCTGTCAGGCCACCCGATTTCCGCCTGCCTGCCGGAGTTGTCACGCTTCGTGCGCCATAACATCAACAACCTCAAGCCTGAGAAGGGGCAGCAGCTGGTGGCCGGACTGGTGCATGAGGTGCGGCTGATCAAGAGCAAGAAAGGCGATGCCATGGCGGTGGTCACGCTGGATGACCGTAGCGGTCGTATTGAGGCGACCTTGTTTCCCGACAACTACCAGCACTATCGCGAAATCCTGAAGCTGGACACTGTGGTGGTGATGGAGGGCTCGGTTGCCATGGACGACTACAACGGCAACAGCAAACTCAAGGTAACTGCCCGCCGTGTTCTCAAGCTGGAGGAGGCCAGATGCGAATATGCCAGGAGCCTCACCCTCACCTTGCAAGCCCATCAATTGCAGGTAGAATCGCTGGCCGCTCTGGAGGCGCTGTTGGGCTCGTTCCGACTGGATGCCATGCCTCCACCCAAGGCGCCGCCACCGCCCCGCCCTGGCAGGGAAGGCGGCCAAAGGGACGGTCGTCAGAAAGACGGGCGCCAGAACGCTGAGGTGGAGACCAGGGAGCCGGGCTGTTTGATCCAGTTGCACCTGGAAAAAGCCGGTGCCGCTGGTTCAGTGAAAGGAATCATCAGTCTGGGGCCAAAATGGCGGGTACAACCCGACGATGAATTGCTTGTGCGCTTGAAAGAGCGTTTTGGTAGCACCAGTGTGGTGCTTAATTACCAGTAGACTGTAACCTGACTTATGAACCCTGATTATCTGGATTTCGAACAACCGATTGCTGACCTTGAGATAAAAATCAACGAGCTGCGGCTGGTTGGTTCCGACAACAAGCTCAACATCAACGACGAAATCAGCAAGCTGCAGGACAAGAGCCACAAACTCACCGAGAAAATTTTCAACTCGCTGACGCCTTGGCAGATTTCAATGCTGGCGCGCCATCCGTTGCGGCCGTATACCGAAGATTACATCCGCTGCATCTTCAGCGATTTTGACGAGTTGCACGGTGATCGTTACTTTGCCGATGACCCGGCGCTGATCGGTGGCGTTGCTTATCTTGAACAAACACCAGTCATGCTCATCGGTCACCAGAAAGGCCGTGGCACTACCGAAAAAGTGAAGCGCAATTTCGGCATGCCCAAGCCGGAAGGTTATCGCAAGGCACGGCGACTGATGTTGCTGGCCGAGCGTTACCGCATGCCGGTGCTGACGTTTATCGACACGCCGGGTGCTTATCCGGGCGTTGATTCCGAATCGCGTGGCATCAACGAAGCCATCGCGGAAAACCTGGCGGTGATGTCGCGCCTGCGCACTCCAATCGTGGCGACAGTAACCGGCGAAGGCAATTCCGGTGGCGCCATTGCCATTGGCGTGTGTGACCATCTCAATATGCTGCAATACTCCACCTATTTCGTTATTTCACCGGAAGGTTGTGCCACGATTTTGTGGAAATCGTCCGATCACAAAGCCGCAGCAGCCGAGGCCATGGGGGTTACCTCTACCCGCCTGGAAGAACTGGGCATTGTTGACCAGACCATCGCCGAGCCACTCGGCGGTGCCCATCGCGACATGAAAGCCATGGCCGAGCGTTTGAAAGGTCAGCTGATCGAACAGGTTGATCGTTTCAGCAAAATGAACATGGAAGAACTGCTCGAACGTCGCTATCGCCGTCTGATGAGTCATGGCGCCCAGCGCGCCCGCTGATTCGCCCGAGGGGGGCGTGCTGCAGCCGCCCCGGCTACTCTCGCTGTGTCCCGCGTTAAGGTCTGCCAAAGCCCTGTGTGTGGCTTATAGCGGCGGTCTTGATTCCACTGTGTTGTTGCACTTGCTCTGGCAGTTGCGCTCTGCAGGCTTGCTCACAGCGCCTGTGCGGGCGCTGCATGTGCATCATGGTTTGCAAGCGGCGGCGGATCACTGGCTGGAGCATTGTCGTCAGTGTTGTCTGCAGTGGCACGTTCCGTTTACCGGCTTGCGCGTTAATGCAGCGGCCAGTAGTGGTGAGAGTCCCGAAGCTGCCGCACGTGAAGCCCGTTATCAGGCTTATGCGCAGCAGCTGCAGGAAGACGAAGTATTGGTGCTGGCTCACCACAGTGATGATCAGGCTGAGACGTTGTTGTTGAGATTGATGCGCGGCAGTGGCGTAGCCGGGCTCGCCGGCATGCCGGATGCAAGAGCCTTGGCGACAGGCACTTTGTTGCGTCCACTGCTCGGGCTGCGCAGGCAAGAGTTGGAGTGCTATGCGCAGCATCATGCATTGCGTTATGTGGAAGACCCCAGCAACGCCGACCACCGTTACG
This sequence comes from Gammaproteobacteria bacterium, assembly GCA_947377625.1. Taxonomy (GTDB): domain Bacteria; phylum Pseudomonadota; class Gammaproteobacteria; order Pseudomonadales; family Pseudohongiellaceae; genus CAILUG01. The sequence goes on from CANCGR010000168.1 coordinate 4,145, forward strand.
ACCGTAATTTTGTGCGTGCGGAAATCCTGCCAAGGCTGCAGCAACGCTGGCCTGCAGCATCGGCATCGCTGGTGCGCTCAGCAGAACTTTTGCAAGAAGCGGAAGAGTTGCTGCAAGCACTGGCAGCACTGGACTTGCTGGCGGCGGTTCAACAATTTCCGAATCGCTTGTCACTGGCCGGGTTGCGACAGTTGAGCCCGGCGCGCCAAAAAAATTTGCTGCGTTACTGGCTTGGACAACAACCGGCCGCACTGGCCGGCGCAAAATTGTCTTTCCAATTGCTGCAGCGCTGTGTCCATGAACTGATCATGCCGGATTCAGATGACTACGTAAGGATCGAATGGGGAGAGGGCGCCAGCGCCAGAGCATTGCATCGTTATCGGGGTACGCTCTATCTGCTGCTGCCGTTGCCGGCAGCGCCTGCTGCTTGCAGTTGGAATCCGCGTTCACCCTTGCAGTTGCCGGCTCCGTTAGGGTCTTTGCATTGGGACATGTCGAGCGAGATCAGTATGGCGTCGTTGCTGCCGCTGCAATTAAGGTTTCGTAGCGGCAGCGAACGGGTAAGCAAGGTCGACGGTCATCACCAATCACTCAAAAATTATTGTCAGGTGCGCGGCATTCCTCCCTGGTTGCGCGATTTGGTGCCGCTGCTCTATCACGGGCAGGAACTGACAGCAATTGGCGAAGAAATATTGCCACATACAACACTGGCGCACAGCTTGAAAAATGTAGGCTCAATCCAGTGGCAAAGATCACTATTACTTTGCGGTTGGTAGGGCCATCTGTTAATCTGAGTTCCCATCACGTACCTTGCCAAGTCTGATGGGCTGTTGATGACGAATTACATTTTTATTACCGGTGGTGTTGTATCTTCCCTTGGCAAAGGCATCACCTCCGCCTCCCTTGCCGCAATCCTTGAAGCGCGTGGTCTCAAAGTGACCATGCTCAAACTTGACCCCTACATCAACGTCGATCCTGGCACGATGAGTCCGTTCCAGCACGGCGAAGTCTATGTCACCAACGATGGTGGTGAGACTGACCTTGATCTTGGTCATTACGAACGCTTCATCCACACGACGATGTCCAAGCGCAACAATTTCACTGCGGGTCGCATCTATGAGGAAGTGATCAAGAAAGAACGTCGTGGTGATTATCTGGGCGCGACCATTCAGGTCATTCCGCATATCACCGACGAGATCAAGGCGCGCATCACCGAAGGCGCAGACGGCGCTGATGTGGCACTGGTCGAAATCGGTGGCACCGTGGGCGACATTGAATCGCAACCGTTCCTTGAAGCAGTGCGCCAGATGAAGGTGGAGCTGGGTTCGAGTCGTGCCTTGTTCCTGCATCTGACTTTGGTGCCTTACATCGCCACCGCTGGTGAAACCAAGACCAAGCCCACTCAGCACTCAGTAAGAGACTTGCGCTCCATCGGTATTCAGCCGGATGTGCTGGTGTGCCGCTCCGACCATGAAATCCCTGAAGCCTCATTGCGCAAGATTTCGCTGTTCACCAACGTTGAACTGCAGGCAGTGGTATCGCTGCCGGACACCGCCACCATCTACTCGGCGCCGCTGCTCTTGCATGCAACCGGCCTCGACGAAGTCATCGTCAAACGTTTTGGGCTGCAGTGCAAAGCGGCCAATCTCGATGAATGGCAGCGCGTGGTGGATGCCGTGCTCAAACCTGAGCGGGAAGTGACAGTGGCGATGGTCGGCAAATACATGGAGCTGCTGGATGCCTACAAGTCCTTGATCGAATCCATGAAGCACGCGGGCATCCAGACCAAGACCCGCGTCAAACTGCGTTACATTGATTCCAGCACGCTGGAGACCGAAGGCACGGATGTTCTTGATGGCGTGGATGCTATTGTAGTGCCGGGTGGGTTTGGCGAACGCGGCATCAACGGCATGATCCTGACTGCGGAATATGCCCGAGTGAATAAAATTCCATATCTTGGCATTTGTCTGGGATTGCATATTGCGGTGATCGAATTTGCGCGCAATGTGCTTGGACTCAAAGAAGCCCACAGCACCGAGTTTGACCGCAAGACCCCGGACCCGGTAATTGCGGTCAAACTCGGTGCTGTGGGCTTCTTTGAG
>CANCGR010000169.1 GCA_947377625.1 Gammaproteobacteria bacterium
TGGTGCACATCAAAGTCCACAACTGCCACGCGTGAAAGTCCGTGTGCTTGCATCGCATGCAGTGCGGCAATCGCCACCTGATTGAACACACAAAAGCCCATGGATTGCTCATGGGTAGCGTGATGCCCAGGTGGTCTCGAAAGGCAAAAGGCATGATTGGTGCTGCCTTCCATCAATGCATCAATGCCGGCACAAGCCGCGCCCACACCGCGTAGTGCTGCCGCAAGCGTTCCGGCCGACATTACGGTGTCGGCATCCAGCGCAGCACGTCCTTCCTGCGGTGCAGTGCCGACTACTTCTTGCCACAGGGCGGGGGAATGAGCGAGCAGCACTTGCTGCTGCGTACCCAGCGGCGCGTCGATGAACTGTAATTGATTGTTGAAACGTGAACTTCTCAACGTTTCAAGGATGACCTGCACGCGTGCTGCAGATTCCGGATGTTGCGGGCCGGGATCGTGCTGCAGGCAATCGTCATGCTGGTAAATGGTTGTGTTCAATTGCTTCAGCATCCGGGCGCAGGGTGCTTTGCTGCGGCAGGCACCGTTGTTTTCGGCGCGACTATACTCCGCAGTTGCTGAGAGCGGCAATGTTGAGAGTGTTGTTTGCTGACTTCTGAGCAGTCGGGCTTCGCCATGAAGACTCCGGGGACCCGCCGTGAATACATCCCTGTAGGCTAACTTCGGCCATCCATGGCCGAAGACGTCCCCTCCATCTTCATGGCGAAGCCCTCTTTCAAAATCTGTGGCTGTACGTAGCAGCACGTTTTATTGGCGTTTTGCATTGGCAACCGAAGCAAGGTGCAACCAAGCCGCGAGGCCGGCACAGTTGCGATCAATATTGGCAATGAAGCGTGGGTCCTGACTGGTTCCCTCTTTTACTTTTGCGTGCATCTGAAGCGAACAATCGTAGAACCAGCGCTGGATCATCAAACGGTCGGCTTCGGCGCACGCCATCGCCTCGCGGCTGTCGGGCTTGGCGCCGGTGGTGAACACGCGCTCGGCTTCGGTATAGGTGCTGGCCATCTCTTGTTTCATGCGCAGCCAGTCGGCCTTGCTGTATTTGCTGGCGCGTTGGGCTGATTGTTTCCAGCCCTCGGTGTTGCCCCAACGTTGCTCTGCTTCTTTTTGCACGGCTTCATCGAGATCGGGAAATACTTCAAACATGGCTTGGTTACTCATCGGATTTTCCTGTGGGTCGCGCAAGGCGGCCAGTGTGTTTTCCATCAGCGCAAGTGCACAGTCCAGCTCGCTGGCGCGGGCTCGGAGCAGCTCGCGTTGTTGCAGCAGGATGGCTTCACGGTCGAAGTCGGATGCAGACAACAGCGTGTTGATGTCAGAGAGCGTAAATTCCAGCGTGCGGTAAAACCGGATTACTTGCAGTTTGTGCAGATCTTCACTGGAGTAGAAACGATAGCCGGCGGTGCTGCGTAGCGACGGCACCAGCAAGCCGATCTCGTCGTAGTGATGCAACGTGCGGATGCTGACTTTGGCGAGCTTGGCGACTTCACCGATTTGATAGGACATAACGTACTCCAGTGTTGAGGTGCAGGAGCAGTGTCAGGCTTTACGTAACGACAGGGTCAAGCGTTTGCAGCAAGAAATTTTTTGAGGGCGGCCAGATACAGTGACGGTTCGGTGGCCTGTACTTTTTGCCGCAGGGTTTCCAGGGTGTCATCAGTTGTTACCGGCACCTGCGACTGCAGGATGACTTCGCCTTCATCTATGCCGGCACTCACTACATGCACTGACGCACCACTGTGCGCTTCACCGGCAGCCAACACCGCACTGTGCACGAAGTCGCCATACATGCCTTTGCCGCCGAATTTCGGCAACAGGGCCGGATGAATATTGAGAATGCGTTGGTCGAAAGCGGCCAGTGTGCGCGGGCCTATCGCCTTCATGTAGCCGGAGCAGACCACAAGCTCAGTGCCGGCTTGTTGCAACACGCTGCAAATGGCTTCGTCGGCATTGTCTTCGCCACGATGGGTCTTGCTGCTGATGTGGCGCACAGTCATGTCGTGATCAAGACACCAGTGCAGGATGGCAGAATCGCGATTGTTGGTAATGAGGATGCCAGGCTCGGCGATCAGATCGCCGCTGCGCATTGCCGCAATCAGGAATTTCGCAGAGGAGCCGCCGTGTGAAGCCAGGAAGCTGATGACAGGTTTGGGGGGCATCTTTATCAAGGTCTTTATGTGTCTGGCTATTTGCTTGGCTATTTTTTTGACTATTTTTTTGGCAATGCAGAAATAACCAGTGCATAGGAGTTGTCGATCATGCGCTCGATTTCGCCATTGGGAATGGTGCCGTCGAGTATAACGGTGTTCCAGTGCTTCTTGTTGAGGTGATAACCGGGGGTGACGGACTTGAACAGATCGCGCAGCGCCAGTGCTTCGCCCGGATCGCATTTGAGGCTGACGCGCGCGCTACCTTGTTCTGCAGTAAGCAGCGCAAAGATTTTGTGCCGCACACGATACACGCCAGTTTCCGGGCCAAAAGGAAAATCTTCACTGGCGCCGGAGTGGTTGAGTATGTAACTGCGGGCCTGTTCATAGTCCATTGTGGAGGCTCCTTAACTCTCGCTGTGCCCATGCTACCATGCCGTTTTTTTTCAGCAGAGGTGTTTATGAGTCAACCTTTAACCGGCGTTGAGGCGCTGGCCAGTTATGCGATCGGCCGTCAGGTCGGAGAACAATTACAGGGCCAGCCGTTCCCGGGCCTGCAGGTGGATGCCTTGTTGCTCGGTCTTGGCGATGTGTTGCGTGGCCAGGTTTCGCCCTACAAGGAAGACGAGCTGCGCGGCGCCCTGGATGAGCTGAACCGTCGCGTGCAGCGCATGCAGAAACAGCAGGCCAACAGCATGGCCGCAGCCGGCGAACAATTTCTCAAGCACAATGCCGGCATGCCGGGCATTACTACCACGGCGAGTGGCCTGCAGTATGAAATCCTGCAGGCAGGTACCGGAAAAACGCCTGATGCGAAGTCCACCGTGCGCGTTCATTATGAAGGCACGCTGCTTGATGGCACCGTGTTTGACAGCTCGATGCAGCGTGGCGAACCGCTGGAGTTCCCGGTCAATGGTGTTATCAGCGGCTGGACCGAAGCCTTGCAACTGATGCAGGAAGGCGCGCGCTGGAAACTTTATATTCCGCATGAGCTTGGCTACGGTGCCCGTGGCGCCGGCGGTGTCATTGGCCCGTTCAGCACCTTGATCTTTGAAGTGGAATTGCTGGCCGTGCTGTAAATTTTCCTAAGCAGTATCCACTTGGCAGTCGTTGTATCTGCGGGGTTAATCAACGGAGTTGATAGTTATGGCTGCTCGCGAGCTGACTGTGGCAGCAACATGATGAAGGCGTCACTGCATACAATTGTGTTGCTGTTGCTTTTTTGCTGCAGTGGGTTGCTGCATGCACAAGACCAAGCCAATAATTTTTTGTCCGTTACCGTCAATTTGCAGGCAAACGAAATACGATTGCTGGAAATTGACCAGCAGGGTACGGATTTGCTGATCAGCGTCGCCGATGGAAGCCTGCAGACTCTCATCAATCATCCCTTGGGACACTCGGGTCAGGAACTCGTGCTGGTCGGTCCCTATCCTGCGGCTGTTTCATTGACTGTGAGTGCGACAGTCATTGATGGCACAACCCCGGCAGTGCTGCCGCTGCAAAGTCACCGCTTGTCAGCCAATGATCCTGCGGTTCCTGCCTATCGGGCATTGACTGAAGCCGGCAAACTTTTCCGGTTGGGTACTGCTGATGCGCTCGCCTCGGCGTTGCGTTTGTATGCAGATGTAGATTCCAGCTTGTTGCCGCCCCAGTGGCGTTACTACCCGCAGTATCTGGCTGCCAAAGTCGAATTTTTCCTGTTTGATCTTGCTGCGGCCAAAGCGCGTCTGCGGGCTTTGCCTCCCGCTGCCTGCACGATGCCGCTCTATTGTTACAAGGCGGATTTGCTGTTGCAGGAAATCCTGTTTGCACAGGACGAATTCGGGCCGGTAATTGCCAGCTTGAGCGCCTGGCGTCAGCAGCTGGAAACCGCAGAATACAGCCAGAATTATCTGGCCGACCTGTGTTTGCTGCTGGTTAATCTTGGCATCTCGGATGTCCTCACCGGCAACCACGCACGTTCATTGCAGGAACTTGAATCAGCGATGGCGCTGGCTCAACAACTGCAGAGCAAACAGTTGACTGGTGAAGCGCTCAATGGCCTTGCAACCTGGCATTTCCAACCTGCGCATCGCAACCTCACGCTGGTAGCTGATTATTTGCAGCAAGCCGCAGACCAGCTGCGTGGCGCCAAAGATGACCGTGCCTATGTCTCTGTGGCCCACAATCTGGGGATGACTTATTCCAATTTGGGTGAATTGCAGTTGGCACAGAGGACTTTATTGCAGGCCTTGCCGATTGCCGAGCGATCTCCCGATATGTTGCTGCGCGAAGCCATGTATGGAGAATTGGCTAATGTCTACAAGAGCGCAGGTGACTGGAACCCGGCGGAACATTATTACCGCTTGGCAATTGAGCTTGACGGAAAATTCGGACGTGACGGACGTCAGTATAACCAGCTCAACAAACTGGGCAGTCTTTTGCGTGAAAAAGGCGATGCCAACGCAGCCTTGAACATGCATCAGCAAGCGCTGGATTATTTTCTCAGCAATGGCCCGCAGCAAGCAGTGGGGTCTGTACTGCAGGAGCAGGCGCTTGATCACCTGGCACTGGGGCATCTGAATGACGCGGCTCGCTTGCTTGAGAGCGTGGGCAATGCAGGGGCCAGCGGCAAACGCCTCTTTGATGGCACTGACAATGTGATTGGTCGCGCCAAAGTGGCAATGGCGCAGGGCAATCTGTCGCAGGCTTTGCAATTGGCCCGCTCGCACTGGCAAGCAATTGCCGACATTGACAGCAATCTGCCGGACAAGATGCAGCTTGCCACGCTGTTGATGCAAATACAGCGACAACGCGGCGAGCTGGTATTGGCCAGTGGTTATGGCGAACAGATGGTTAAATTATCCGATGACATACGCGGCCAGCTGGAACATATCCGGTTGGGAGCTGCCTGGTCGGCGCGTGTGCATGATGGTTATCGTGAGTATGCAGAGCTGTTGATTGATCGTTACCACAAGGAAGGCAAAGCCGGCTTGCTGCAACAGGCACTGTCAGTGCTGGAAAATTCGCGGGCCCAAAATCTGTTGTTGCAGCGGCAGCTGGCCAGCACTCTTAAAAGTGGTGAGTCGGTTGAGCGCCGTAATTTGCGCCGCCGCCTGACCGAAATCAGCAATCGCAGGGCCGCATTGCTGGTGGGCTCGCCTGATTATGAAGCTGTGAGTCTGGAATATTTCCAGTTGTTGGAAACGTTCCAGTCAAACTACTCGCGTCTTGATGAGAAAGATGCCGGCACAGCGCCATTTCAGCCCGTGCAAGCCCATGGCAAGCTGGGCAGCAAGAAAGCATTGATCGAGTTCTTGTGCATAAAAGACCGGCATTGCCATGCGCTGGTAATGAACGACAAAGAGCTCAAGGTGTTTGATGCAGGCAGCTTTGCAGAAGTGGCTGATCTTTCGAAACGCCTGAATCTGTCATTGCGCACACCCGGATCATCCAGTGCCCAGGCAAGACAGACGCTGGGATCGTTGCTATTGGGTGGCATCGTGACTGATCCGATGTTAACAGGCAGAAATGAACTGCTGGTGGTGGCGGATTTTCCCCTCAACAATTTGCCCTTCGCAGCCTTGACGGTGGGCAACGGTGAAGCAGTAGTTCAGCATTATGTGATTAGCACGATTCCATCAATGGCCTCCTGGCAGGCTGAACCGCCGCGCAAACGTGAGCATGCGCTCGATGTTGCGGTGTTCGCCGACCCGGTGTTCAGTGCAGAGTCGCTGCAGAAGAGTGCAGGCAGTTCCACAAGTTTTACCGGCTGGTTGCAGAGTCTTGACCGCTTGCGCTGGTCCGGCAAGGAGGCCAGTGATCTGGCCACGATGTTTGCGGGCAGCTCGGTGAAGATTTACACCCGTGAAGCGGCCACCCGCGAAAACCTGCTCAAGCAAGAAACCCGTTCAGCCCGCATCCTGCATATTGCTTCCCATGCCTATTACAACGAGAGCATGCAGGACCTGGTGGGGATTGCCTTTTCTGCTGCTGACCCCACGTCCCAAAACGGTGACTTCCTGACTTTGCAGGAACTGTTTGATACAAGCTTCCAGGCGGAGCTGGTGGTGATTTCCGGCTGTGATACCGGCGT
>CANCGR010000170.1 GCA_947377625.1 Gammaproteobacteria bacterium
TGGATGGCCGGAGGCGAGCTTACATGGACGTACTCGTAGCGTGTCGCAGATTCCGGTCCGCTCCCACGGCCAGCGTCGAGACCATGGTTCAAAAAATCAAAAACAACAAACTCACCAGCTATATATAAAGAAGCACCAAAACAAATACCCCTAAAGCAATCCAAAGCCCCAGCCGTTTAGTCTACCTGCAAGAAGTTGGTGGAGCGGATGCCACCGGTCAAGCCCTTTACAGGTGGCAGCCAGTGTTTCGCAACGAAATCAAAAATTTCGCTAAAGGAATCCTCCCCGCCAGTCGTAGTTGAATCTGACAGCGACGTTTGTTGCTGAAATTTAAACCTAAACTGAACCTTGCGACGGATCAAATGTGAACCGGCAGGGACTAAAGAGGAAACTAAAATGGCACAAGTGATCAGTACAAACATTGCCTCTCTGAATGCTCAGCGAAATCTGACCAAGTCACAGAGCGCATTGGGAACCTCCCTCCAACGTCTGTCTTCAGGCATGCGCATCAACAGTGCAAAAGACGACGCCGCCGGGTTGGCAATCTCAGAACGTTTCACTGCCCAGATCCGCGGTTTGGGTCAAGCAGTACGAAACAGCAACGACGGCATTTCGCTCGCGCAGACAGCTGAAGGCGCACTCGGCGAAGTTACCAACAACCTTCAACGTGTTCGTGAACTGTCAGTACAGTCGGCCAACGCCACCAACAGCAACTCTGACCGCGCAGCAATGCAGCAAGAGGTGTCGCAGCTGGTGTCTGAGATTGATCGCGTAGCAGGCCAGACCAATTTCAACGGTGTAAAACTGCTTGACGGCAGTTTCAATTCACAGGCATTCCAGGTAGGTGCCAACGTGGGTGAGACCATCTCCCTCACCTCCATCATTGACGCCACCAAAGGCGGCTTGGGCCTTGATAACAGCGCTGCCACGGTAACCGGCACTGCAGTAACCACCGCTCTGTCTGCAGGTGATGTCACCGTCAACGGGCATAGCGTAGCGGCTGTTGCCACTGTGTCTGCCAAAGCGATGGCAACTGCCATTCATGCGGCTGACAGCAGTGTAACTGCCACTGGCACCACCAGTGTCAATACCGGCACCTTTACCACCACAACTGGCGGCACCTCTGGTGATACCTACACCCTGACAGTGGCAGGCGTAGCCATCACTGGTACCGACGCTGGTTCGGGCGTTACGGCTGCCATGATGGATACCAAAATGACTGCCAACAGCGGTGCGGTTAACACTGCCCTGGCTGCTGCCGGCATCACGATGACGGGTTCGTTTGCCGGTGGCAACAAAACCTTCATCGATGCAGACGGTGACAACGTCGTAATTTCCGCTGCCCATTCGGGCTCGGCTTCTGGCGGTGTTGCCAGCGGTACTGGTACCAACAAAGGCACCATCACGCTGTCGTCAACTGCCAAAGACATTGTGATAGCAGGCGCTCATGCCGCTTATGCAGGTTTGACGGCTGGCACTACTGCAGCCACAGGCAACACCCTGGATGTATCCACGCTCGCAGGCGCCAACGCCATGATCACTGCGGTTGACACCGCTCTGAACACGGTTAACAGCTCCCGCGCTACATTGGGTGCGGTTCAGAACCGTTTTGAATCCGTCGTAACGAGTTTGCAGACGTCGTCAGAAAGCTTGTCAGCTGCCCGTTCACGTATCCAGGACGCTGACTTTGCATCAGAAACCGCCAACCTGACCAAAACGCAGATTCTGCAACAGGCTGGTACCGCAATGCTGGCGCAAGCCAACCAGCTGCCGCAAGGTGTGTTGTCACTGCTCCGTTAAGTTTGAAAGAAAAGAGTGACAAGCAAGACAGTGCGGCCCCATCAGGGGCTGCACTTGCTTCCTAAATCAGGTGACAAGTCATGACTATACCGAGCAAGGTGAATTTGACGGCTTCGACTACTCTGACACAACTGAATCCGCTTCCAAAACCGGCAGTGTCTGCCTTGCTGGACAGGCAAGTTGTTGCCGATAGCGGCAAGGTCGCGCCGGCTGCTTTGACCTACGAGCAGTTGGTCGATGTCAGAAAGAAAGAGTTGAACAACGCAGTAAGAACAGTTTCCGGTTATGTGCAGAACATTACCCGTGAATTGAACTTTTCCATTGATGAAACACTGGGAAAAACCGTGGTAACAGTGGTGGATCAGTCTACTGGAGACGTAATCAGGCAGATTCCATCCGAAGACATGCTGACTTTGTCACGCAATCTGGCGGAAATCCGCGAACGTTCGGCCAAAGGGTTGTTGTTCAAGACAGATGCCTGAGTACTGCCTGGCATGGTACGCAATTTGCTAAACCTCTGATGAGGTTACACGCCTCGCGGATGGCTGTTGGTTCAACAGTGCAAGCAGGGCAGATGAGCAAAGGCGACAGAGGCGACAATGGTTACTGCAGTTACCGCATCAGGAGTTGGATCAGGGATTGATGTTCAATCAGTGGTCGCACAACTGGTTGCCGCAGACCGGGCAGGTTCCGATCTGCAGTACACGCGCGACACCAATAAAGTAAATACCCAAATCTCGGCGCTGGGCAGTCTGAAGAGTGCACTGGCAAACTTCCAGTCGTCACTGGGCTCGCTTGATTCGATCAAGAATTTCGACAAGAAATCGGCCACCAGCAGCGACACCACCTATGTAACGCCCATCGCCAGGGCTGCCGCAGTGCCCAGCAGCTACAGCGTTGAAGTCAGCCAATTGGCAACTTCCCATTCGCTGGCCAGCATGAGTTTTGCCGCCACCGATACCACCATTGGCACCGGCACCATGACCTTCCGCTTTGGCAGCACTACTTACAACGCCAATACTGATGCCTACACCGGCTTTGCGCTCAATCCCGACAGCAAGGTCACTACGCTCACCATCGACAGCAGCAACAATACGCTCGGCGGCATCATGACTGCCATCAACAATGGCAATTTCGGCGTCAAGGCGTCGATCGTACATGCCGGTGACGGCTACAAGCTGCTGTTGGCCAGTGACAAAACCGGCGTCAAGAACAGCCTCGAAGTCACAGTGGCTGACGGTGACAGCGACAATACCAACACCGGCGCTGCTGCGGGCCTTTCCAATTTTGCCTTCAACTCGGCTGCCACCAATCTCGATCAGACCTCAGCCGCGCTCGACGCCAACTACAAGATCAACGGCCTGCCGCTGACCAGCAGTTTGAATGTAGTGAAGGAAGCGATGGGAGGTGTTGACCTTACCTTGAGCAAGGTGACGACCGCGCCGGTCACAGTGACGATCCAGAAAGACAACTCCACCGCACTGGCCGCGATGCAAGGTTTTGTGTCGGGTTACAACTCGTTGGTGAGAACCTTGACGAGTCTTAGTGGTTACGACGCTGCCAAAAAAGTCGGCGGCCCCTTGCTGGGCGATTTCACGGTGCGAGCCATCACCACGCAGGCCAACACCATTTTGCGCAGTGCTGTGGGTGGTCTCATTGGCGATGTCACCTCGCTGACCTCACTTGGCATCAAGACCAACACTGATGGCTCCTTTACGCTCGACTCTACCAAGTTCACCGACTTGCTGAATTCGGCACCACAGAAATTGCCGCAAGTGTTTTCTGCGGTGGGCACCCCCACTGACAACAAGATCAGTTTCAAAACCGCCAGCGATGACACGGTGGTAGGCAGCTATGCGGTGAACGTCAGTCATCTGGCAACTGCAGGTTCCTTTGCCGGCAATGGTGTGTTGCCGAACTTCACGCCGGGCAACTACCTGACGCTGGATGCCAACAACAGCACCTTCACGCTCAATGTCGATGGTGTGTCGAGCGGCTCGTTGTCATTGACGCAAGGTGAATACCAGAGCGGTGCGGCGCTGGCGCAGGAAATACAGTCACGCATCAATGGCGCCACACCACTGGTCAACGCCGGCATCGGCGTGACTGTCAGCTACGATGCGGGCAACCAGAATTTTAAAATACTGTCCAACAGTGTCGGTTCAACCTCCAATGTCGATGTGACGGCGGTGGGCACCAACGTCGCCAGCGCACTGGGATTGTCGGTGCAAACCGGCACGCTGGGCACCAATGTGGCCGGCACCATTGCTGGTGTTGCGGCTACCGGTGCCGGTGCAGTGCTTACTGCGGCCGACAGCACCGATGCCAAAGGGCTGCAGCTGTCGGTGGATGGCACCACCACCGGTGACCGCGGCACTGTCAACTTCACGCGCGGCGTTACCAACAAGCTTAACCTGTTGTTCAACAAGGTGCTCGATGATTCAGGTGGCCTGGCAAATCGCCTTACCAATTTCACCACTCAAATAAAAACGATAAATGATGCACATGATCGTAAAGAATTACGTTGGACTGCCGTAAAGAACAGATACCTGGCGCAGTTCAATGCAATGGACACCCTGGTAGCGAAACTTAATTCAACCGGCACATTCCTGCAGCAGCAGTTGGCTAGCTTGCCGGGAGTGGTCAGCAAATAGGCACATTCCAGGGACTAGCTTATGTACAAGATGGCTGCATTGAATCAATACCAGAGCGTCGATCTGGAAAGCCGGGTTGCTACGGCATCGCCGCATGTTCTGATCAGCATGCTGCTGGATGGCGCGCTCAAAAAAATTGCACTTGCCAAAGGCGCCACTTCGCGTGGCGACATTGCCCAGCGCGGCAACTGCATTAGTGCAACGATCAATATCGTCGACAGCCTGCGCGCCGCACTCGACATGAGAGCCGGCGGCGAAGTGGCAGAAAATCTGGAAGCGCTGTATTCCTACATGGAGCGCCGCCTGGTGGAAGCCAACCGCAAATCCGATCCTGACATCATGACTGAAGTCGGCGAGCTGATTTATGAAATCAAAACCGGCTGGGACAACATGCCTTTGGCTGGCAGGAGGCTGTGACATGCATCTGTTACCTACGCCGGGCAAGCCGGATCAGGTCGCCTCGATGGAAATCCACAGACGACGCCAGCGCGTGCAACTGGCGCGCCTGCTGCAAATTACCGAAAAAATGCTGGAATATGCACAAATAGCCGACTGGGTGGCGGTGGAAGAACTGGAAACCTTGCGCAAGAGCGAGCTGGAGGCCTGCTACGATTTGCAGCAGCAATCACCGTCGCTGCTGATTGCCGAAGCATTGGCCACCTTGCTTTATCTCAATGACCAGATTGTCGAGCTGGTGAAGATCGCCCGCAGCGAGCTGACCACCCACTACAACAAGATGGCACGCAACCGGCCGTTGATTGATTTGTACCAGGATGATCTTCCATGACCATGAGGGCTGGGACAGGCATGATCTATGAAGGCATGCTGTCACTGACGCTTGAAGCAGTGGCAGCCATTCCTTCCGCCAACCAGCTCGTCACCATCAACGAAGCCAACGAAGTATTGCTCAACAACTTGTTGATGCTCGATGAAAAATTCGACAACGACGATGACGATGAAATAATCCAGGAGCTGCGCCGCCAGGACATGAAGCTGCGCTTGATCATGGATCTGCTGAGCACGCTGCTGTTGCAAAACCAGTTGTTACCGGCAGCAAGCCTGGTGCGATTTTCCGGCGAAGAGCTGAGCGTGCCGGCTGCCGACCTTAATCACGCAGCCGGCAGCAAATTAAAATGCTCGCTGTTCATCGACCCCGCCGTGCCAAAACCCTTGGTGCTGTTCGCGCAAGTGCAGGGCCAGCATGCTGAAGATGCTGCCAGCGACGACCTGCAAGCAACTGGCACCGCTTCGTGGATGGATTTCACATTCGTTGGTTTGACGCGTTCCTTGCAAGACCATATCGAAAAATTGATCTTCCGCCATCACCGCAAGGCTGTTGCTCTGCAGCGGCGTCAGAACTCAAATTCTTAACTGCATTAAAATCGTTAACTGTGTTCATCGTAGTCGGTCTTCACCGTGAAGGTTACGGGGACCGCCACAAGTACGTCCATGTAGGCTATCTTCGGCCATCCATGGCCGAAGACGTCCCCTACACCTTCACGGCGAAGACCTCTTCAAAGTTCATCGCGTAATTTGGCAGCATGCATCGGCCTTTTGGTTGTTAGTGCGTCAAGGGTGCCACTCCCGTAAGTTCGAAAATTTTGCTGCCAAGTTCTCAATCTCACCATCCAGGAGCCTTCAATTATTGGTTCAGTAGGGAAGTTTCAATCGCCGTTATTTTCGTCATCTTTTCAAATGAACAAGCGCAGTGATTCAAAAACGCGATGTTTGATGGTTGCGGTGTTTGTTTTTTTGCAGCGTGCACTACTCTCGAAAGAGGTC
>CANCGR010000171.1 GCA_947377625.1 Gammaproteobacteria bacterium
AATGCTCAGTCGCGAGACCGGTTAGGGATTACAAAGCTTTTACTTTGTTCGCGCATGGGCCTTTTTGACCTTGGCCAACTTCAAACTCTACCAACTGGCCTTCGTTCAATGTTGCGTATTTGCCACCAGCCTGAATTTCAGAATGATGAACAAACAGGTCTTTGCCGCCGTCTTCTGGGGTGATAAAACCAAAGCCTTTGTCGGCATTAAACCACTTAACTGTACCTTTACTCATATTGATGTCTTCATGTTGAGGTGAGAATTAATGGCTGTTCTCGCTATCACCATCACGAAAGCAGCTTCCAGTCCCCGAGATTAGCTGGCGCCCCCATGACCAGCAAGGAAAATCTGCTTATTCAGTGTAAAACCGTTGATATAGCGCACGTTCACCGCTTCCTTGCCCAGAAAAACTGGCAACCTTCACAAAATCCACTATGTTGAGGGCAAACGGAAACCTCAGTGGTGTGCTATGGATAGCCTTCCTCCCCTCTCGTTCGTCACCAATCTGTTGCTTGATCTGCGCAACACCCCCTCCCATCCGCTGATCTGCTTTCGCGGCAAGGTGTTTACCAATGGCCAGTTGCTCTACAAGGTGCATCTGCTGGTAATCGCCCTGCGCAATTTCGGGGTCAGGCGCGGCGACTGTATCGGTGTTGGCATGCAAAGGGGGCCACAGCTGCTCGCTACCATGCTGGCAGTCTGGCACTGCGGGGCAGTCTATGTTCCGCTCGACCCAACGCTGCCGCGCGAACGGCTGCGCCAGAGCGGGCTAAGTGCCAAGCTCAAATTCCTGCTCACCCAGCCGGAACTGCAAAAGCAGATGGAAAGCCTGCCGTTTTCGCTGATCGTAGTATTGCCGCTCAGTGGTGAGCATCTCGGCTACCCCACACCGCGCGACATCCTCGATACCACCAGCAAGCTATGCGCTACGGCACCGGCTTATCTGATGTTCACCTCCGGCAGCAGTGGTCAGCCCAAGGGCGTGCTGCTCAGCCACAACAATCTGGCCTGCTTCTTTGAGTCAGTTAAACAGCTATGGTCACTGCCCGATGGCTTGCGCTATCTCGGCTGCGCCAGCTTCGGTTTTGATATCTCCCTGTTCGAATTACTGGCGCCACTGGCCTATGCCGGCACGCTGGTGCTGGCCGACGACAGTGAATACCGCGATGCTGACTCTTTGCTGCGACTGATCGGGCAAGAGCAGGTTGATGTGGTGCAAGCCACGCCTTCACTGTGGCAGGTGCTGTGCAACACAACATGGCCTGTCACTGCGCAGCCCCGGCTGTGCATCAGCATAGGCGAGGCCTTGGGCAAAACGCTGGCGCAGCAATTGCTGCCGCGCTGCTCGCAGTTATGGAATCTGTACGGCCCCACCGAATGCACGATCTGGGCAACTGCGCATCGCGTTGAGCAAGCGGATCTTGAAGAAGCAGCACCCACCATCGTCAGCATAGGCACGGCCCTGCCCGGCTACAGCGCGCAGCTGATTGAAGACAATGAGCTGCTGCTGGGCGGTCTGGGTGTGGGGCTCGGCTATTACGGCGAGACGGAACTCACCGCAAACAAATTTCTGGCAACCGACGACAACGGCGCCCGCTATTACCGCAGTGGCGACCTGTGCCGCCAGGACATTGAGGGGCGCCTGCATTACCTTGGCCGCCTGGACAACCAGGTGAAAGTAAACGGTTATCGCATTGAGCTGGAAGAAATTGAAGACCTGCTGCAGCGGCATGATTCTCTGGTGCACGCCGCCTGTGCCGTGAAGCCCTTGCCGCAAGGCGCACAATTACTGGCCTTTATCGTTTGCAAACCCGGAGCACCCAACAAGAATGCCAACACTCTCAACCAGTGGCTCGCACAAACGTTGCCCGAATGGATGCTGCCCCATCGCTATCTGATCGTGGATGCGTTGCCACTCACCCAAAGCGGCAAACTGGATCGCAAGGCTTTGCTGGTGCTGGCAGAACAGGAAGCCGCCGGCAGCAACGAGCCGCTCGATGGTCTTGCCAAGGTAGTAGCGCAAATATTTTGTGAAGTGCTGGATGTGCCAGGTGTGGGGCCTAACGACAGTTTTTTTGATCTGGGTGGCTCATCGATGCTCAGTGCCACGCTGGTGCTGACACTCAATCAGCGCTTTGCTGCCAATATCAGCTTGCGCAAAGCACTGGCCACACCACCGACCGTGCGTAGCCTGACTGCACTGCTGGAATCGGCCGGCATAACCAGCACGGCCTGAATACAAAACCAACTCACAAAACCAATGCTTGCAAGCGGCTGAACATACTGGTTACCAATTGTTCCACTACCGCTGCCGGCAGCACCGCCTCGGCATAGTCCACCTGCACCTGCAAACCGGCCGCAGTGACGCACACTTCGAACTTGAGCACATGCTGGCCATAAGGTGAAGGCAGCGCCTGTTGCTCGCAGCTCAAACCGGCAAAAATGCCGGTGCGTGCCGGAAAATTCTGCAGCGCCAGCACCACTTCAGTCCAGGCATTGCCGTCAGCCAATAGAGGTGGACGCAAGGCCTGCACCAGTGACTGCCATGGCGCGGCATGCGCTTGCGCCAGTGTGGCTTCCTGCTGCACACGTAGCAGCAATTGATGCAAAGTCTCGTGAGGATCAAGCACCAGATGGATCGGCAGCAAGTTCATGTAGCAACCCACGCTATGCTCCTCTTCTGCCAAACTGCGGCCAGCCACCGGGAAGGCGATCACCTGTTCCTGCTGGCCACTGACCGCCGCCAATGCGCATGCCAGTGCCGTGACCAATGCTGCAAACAAGGTGACTTCACTGTCGGCACAACGTGCCAGCAGAA
The DNA here is from genome assembly GCA_947377625.1 of Gammaproteobacteria bacterium. Taxonomy (GTDB): domain Bacteria; phylum Pseudomonadota; class Gammaproteobacteria; order Pseudomonadales; family Pseudohongiellaceae; genus CAILUG01. The sequence goes on from CANCGR010000171.1 coordinate 2,819, forward strand.
CCTGCAACTGCGTTGGCGGCCATGCCCAATGGCTGCTGCGCAAACGATAAGGCCAATGCTCCGCACCGGCTTGCCATGGCAGGGCGGGAGGCAATGGCGACACGCGCGCCAGCCGGCCTTTCCACCACAAGAGATTGTCAGCGTGAGTGTCGCTGCATAAATACTGCTGCTGCCGCCAACAGTAGCTGGCGAAAGCAATATCAACCCATGCAGGCGCCCAGTGCGGATCTGCCAGCAGTGCGTTGTAGGCCAGTGCCAACTGCTGCAACAAAACCGCGCCTGACCAACCATCGATCAGGCAGTGATGCGCACACAGCAGCAAACTGTGGCAATCATCGGCATGACGGTAAAGCCGGCAACGCCACAAACCCAAGCCCAGCTCAAACGGCTGCGCCAGCAGGCTCGTTGCTGCACTGTGCAACGCGTCCTGCTGCAGCTGCTCTGCCTGCAAAGCGACCTCTTGATGGGGCGGGATGATCACTCGCAAATGGCGCCCGCCCGTGTCGGGCTGCAAGCAGCTGTGCAACAACGGAAACTGCCAACGCAAGGCATTCAAGGCTTGTTCCAGCACAGCCAGCACCAAGGGCCCGCGCAACTGAAGCAACACACCGCTGTTATACAAGCCGTTGTTATCGGCCTGCAGTTCACTGAGCCACAAGCCTTGCTGGCTGCAAGAGGCCGGAAAATCCGACGTGCTCCAGGTAGTGGCTGGCTCCGGTTGCTGGCAATGCATCTGCACGATCTCTTCGCTGCAGCACCACGCCATTTTTCGAGGCGTACTGAATTGCCACAGTTGTGCCATCTGCAACTCAACGCCCCACTGCGCTTGCAGCCGCATTAACAGCCGCGTCATTTGCAGTGAATCACCGCCGGCCAGAAAAAAGTGCTGATCGGGATCGATGGTTGGCTGTCCAAGAATTTCACACCACAGCTCACAAACGCGCGGCAACAAAGACAGTCCATCAACGTGCTCGGGCAAGTGGCTTGCTTCGTTCATGCTGTCTCTCCCACAAGCACAGCCGCTATGGACTGGTCATAGCCTTGCTGCAAACAGTGCATGCAACTTATGCGATCAGGCTTGTCTCCACCATTGCGCGGCAAGCACGCAAAAAACTGTACCCACGCGGGTGTGGCATAGATTGCGCCGCATGCCAGATAAAAATCCATCAGCGCATTGGCAGACACGTTTTCGCCGGATTCCAACTCTATTGCCGCAGCCAGACGTTGACGGCCGTCTGCAAGCTTGATGGGGGCCACGATGCACATCCGCACCGCCGGATGCGCGCGCAATATTTGTTCTACCTCTTGCGGATAGACATTGCGCCCGTTGATCACGCACATCAGATCCAGGCGACTGACAAAATAATATTGGCCGGCTGCATCGCGCCGGAACAGGTCACCGGTGTGGTACCAATGTTCACGGTATTTGCTGCGATTGAGCGCTTCATCAGTGTAACAAGGCACCGTTGTAATATTGCGCACACACAGCTCGCCTTCGCTCGGGTGCTCGTTGCCGTCCATAGCCAACAATTTGGCCTCGCCGAAATGCAAACGCCCGCAAGTGCCCATCGGCACAGCGACGTCTTGCGCACCGTTGTAGATGCCTGTGAGGCATTCACTCATGCCATAGGCGTTATGCACGCGCAAACCCAGACGTTCCGACAACAATTGCAATTGTGCCTGCGTGATTGATTCGCCCATGGCCAGACAATGCCGCAAATCAGGCAAAGCCGAGCGCGCATCCACTGCCAGCAGTTCGTGCAACAAGGCCGGCACCAGCAACAGTAACTGGCAGCGTTGCTGGCGCAACAGTGCCAGATGATCGAGCGCATCACGACTACGCAACAGATGCAGCGTGCGGCGTTCCAGCAGTGCCAACAGACAAAAACTCAAACCGCCGAAATGCGTTACCGGCAGCACATTGACTCGATCTGATCTTTGCTCGTGCTGCGGCTGATCAGGAAAGGCTGCGTAAAGCTCGTACAACTTATCCAGATAGTTGTTGAGCATGCCGCGTGTATAGCGCATGCCTTTGGGCTGGCCGGTGGAGCCTGAACTGTGAAACAGCAACAGCGACGGATCGGCACAGTGCAGTTTCTGCTCAACAGCAGGAATCATTGGCAAGCTTGCAACAACCAGCGGCTGCAGCCACTGCGCATCATGCTCATGTACTTGCAGTACGGTGAGCCCGCAGCTGGCAACCAGGTTGTGAGGATGATCAACAATCACCAGGCGCGGCGTCTGTGACTGCAGCAATTGCTGCAACTGCGCTTGCGAAAAATCCGGATGCAACGGCATCAGGCACAACTCAAGCGCCACTGCTGCCAGCAGAATTGCGAAGAAATGGGGATTATTGGCGGTGCCAAGCAGCAGGCGGTCACCGGCACCAAGCCCGTGCGCCAGCAATACCTGCTCGGCATAACGGCGCTGCCGCTGCAACTCGTCGCAACTCCAGTTCAGGATTTGCCTGTTGCCGACGACCAGCGTCAAGGCCGTGTGCGGCCCGTCCAGCATCAGCAAAGCTGACAAACTGTCTTTCACACTGGGCTTCAAACCATTCATATTCTGCCAACCATCCATGTTGCTCATCATCGCCTCCTGCGATAAATCATCGCGTGCAGCGTAGTACAGACCAGCCGATTTGTCCTGATTCTTTTCAGCTGTGCCTGCATTGACATGGCAGCTGGCCGGCAGGTTTCGTTATGCTAGGCTGTGCCCGCCGATTCAAGCTGCCGCTACCAAGGAGCCTTATGTCACGCATAGCCATGTTCACCGCCGCCCTGTTGCTGGCCACAGGCTTTTCAAACGCCTTCGCCGATGAAGGCATGTGGACTTTTGACAATTTCCCGTTTGCCAAAGTCAACAGCGCCTATGGCCTCAAGCTCGACCAAACGTGGGCTGACCGCATCCGGCTCGGCTCGGTGCGGCTGACTTCCGGCTGCTCCGCCTCACTGGTGAGCCCGCAAGGCCTGGTGATGACCAATCATCATTGCGTAGTCGAATGTGTGCAGAATTTTTCCAGATCAGGACCGGATCTGGTGCAGCTGGGCGTTTTCACCAGCAAGCGCGAGGAAGAACGCCATTGCGCCGGCATGGCGGCTGAAATCCTGCAGGAAATTACCGACGTCACCAGTCGCGTTGCAGTCGTGACCGCCAAAGCCGGCAGCGAGAATTTCATCCATGCGCGCGACAGTGAAATCGCTGCCATTGAATCCGCGTGCCAGGGCAAGGCCAAAGACCTGCGCTGCGAAGTGGTGTCACTCTACCAAGGCGGCCAATACAAACTTTACCGCTACCAGCGTTTCAATGATGTGCGGCTGGTGTTTGCACCGGAATTCCAAACCGCCTTCTTTGGCGGCGATCCCGACAATTTCAATTTCCCGCGCTATGACTTTGATGCGGCATTTCTGCG
>CANCGR010000172.1 GCA_947377625.1 Gammaproteobacteria bacterium
CGGCGTACGGTCTGCCTGTGCCGGTGCGGTGGAGCCGGGAATTGAACGCCCACCCGTGCCAATGTCATTGATGCCTTCCAGCACCACGATGTGGGTAAGGCCGGGATTGGCCAGCACATCACGATCAAAGCGCGCCAGCGCACTGGCGCCCGCGCCAGCCATCAACACCTGATTGCCGGAAATACCTTCATTCACCACGGCAATCTTGCGGCCGTTCACACCCTTGGCAAAACGCGCCGCCAGATTATCGGGCCAGCTGGCATAAGCATGTGGCGTCGAGGCAGTGCCATCAGTAATCGAATCGCCAAACGTGACCACCACCGCTACTTTGTCAGCTGTGTTCACATAAACACCCGTCAGAAAATAACTGTTGGCCGTCAGCGTCGCACCATCGAGCTTGGCCGTTTGCGTAAAATCACCGGCAGCAGAAACATAAGCAGTGCGCCCCATGTGCATCGATTCAGGCTTGGTGCTTTGCGGCAAATAAACACTCACCGCCAACTCCGCCAGATCACCCACCTTCAAATCTACCGGATCACTGAGCATTGGCGCCCCCACCGGAATGGTAATGCCCTTCTGCCCACTAAAAGTCAGCGTCCGCATCGAAGCCGCCACAACCCCCGACTCCTTGTCAGCGATAGCAACACTAGCGCCACCAATCACCAACGGCGCCGTCCCCAGCTCATTGGAAAACCGGATACGTACCTGCTCCCCGCCCACACTCACCCGCAACTTCTGCCGCAAGGTCTGATTAACAAACGGCACCGGCGGCGCCGCATTGCCAAACGCCAAAAACGCAAACGGACTCACCCCCCAAGTCGCCACCCAATGCTTCCCCTCTTCCGCCGCCACTGCCGCCAACGACAACACAGAGAACAAACAAGCCACAAACACACGTGAACGATTGATCATTTTCATAACCTGACTCTCCATTTTTGTAATGGTAAAAAAGAGATTTCAAAAAGATCTCGCAAGCCTGTAGCCACAACAGGCTCCGCTATGAACCCTTTTCTTAATCAACCTCTTCAGCACCCAAAGTCTCACGCAAAAAGAAAGACCCAATCAAAACAGTCAACAAAGCAACCCCAATCGGATACCAAAGCCCATAATAGATATCCCCCGTATAAGCCACCAACGCAAACGAAACCGTCGGCAAAAACCCGCCAAACCACCCATTGCCAATGTGGTAAGGCAACGACATCGACGTATAACGAATGCGCGCCGGAAACAGCTCCACCAACCACGCCGCAATCGGCCCGTAGACCATCGTCACGTAGATGACCAGCAAAGTCAGAATGCCCAACACCATCGGGTAATTGATGCGCGCAGGATCAGCATTGGCCGTATAGCCGGCAGCATTCAACGCCGCAGTAAGTTCCTTGCCAAACGCTACACTGCGCGTCGCAAATTCAGCCGCCGGCAATCCTGCACCTTCAAAAGCTGCAATCGTCTTTGTGCCTACACGAACAACAGCAACCGCCCCTGCTGCATTCTCGTTCGCATAAGGCACACCAATGCGAGTCAGCTGCCCCTTGGCCACATCGCACGAGGAAGTGAACACCGCCTTGCCGACCGGATCGAACTGGAACTGGCAAGTGGAAGCATCGGCCACCACCACCACCGGGTTTTGCAGCTGCGCCGTTTCAATGGCCGGGTTGGCGTAAGTAGTCAGCGCCTTGAACAACGGGAAATAGGTAGCAGCCGCAATCAGGCAACCAGCCAGCACGATTTTCTTGCGACCGATCTTGTCTGACAGCGCACCGAACACAATGAAGAACGGCGTGCCCAGTATCAAAGCACCGGCCATCAGCAAGTTGGCGGTGAAGGCATCCATCTTCAGCATTTGTGTAAGAAAGAACAGCGCGTAGAACTGGCCGCAATACCACACCACAGCCTGCCCGGCGGTGCCACCGGCCAGCGCCAGTATTACCACTTTCAGATTGGACCAGCGTGCAAACGAATCCGTCAGCGGTGCTTTCGACGCACGCCCTTCCGACTTCATTTCCAGAAACACCGGCGACTCACTCAATTGCAAGCGGATGTAGACCGACACGCCCAGCAGCAGCAACGACACCAGGAACGGAATGCGCCAGCCCCACACATCAAAATCTGCACCCAGCAAAGTGCGACAAGCCAGAATCACCAGCAGCGACAAGAACAGACCCAGTGTTGCCGTAGTCTGAATCCAGCTGGTGTACAAACCACGCTTGCCAGCCGGCGCATGCTCGGCCACATAAGTCGCCGCACCGCCGTATTCACCGCCCAAGGCCAAGCCCTGTAGCAAGCGCAATAACACCAGCATGATGGGCGCTGCTACACCAATCGAAGCATAGCCAGGCAACATGCCGACCAGTGCGGTTGAACAACCCATGATGATGATGGTGATCAGGAACGTGTGCTTGCGACCGGCCAGATCACCCAAACGGCCGAAAATCAGGGCGCCGAACGGTCGCACGGCGAAACCGGCCGCGAAGGCCAGCAGCGCAAAAATGAACGCCGTGGTTTCGTTGACGCCAGCGAAGAATTGTTTGCTGATGATCGAGGCCAATGAACCGTAGAGATAGAAGTCATACCACTCAAACACGGTGCCGAGGGAAGAAGCAAAAATGACTTGGCGATGGGCTTTATCAATCACGCAGCATATCCAATTGGGGTGGGAAAGATCGTACCTTATGCGAAGGCTGTGACTACGTCCATCAAGCGACTGGCATATACGTAAAAGCTGCAAGCTAACAGAAACACCAAAAGCACTAACTTAGACAAACGTCTAAGTACCTTCCTTGCCGCCGCCAGTGACATAATGCGGCATGACGCCAAACTCCCGCAAAATCATAGTCGCCGACGATCACCCGTTATTCCGTGCCGCACTGCACAAGTGTCTGATGCAGGCACTGGGTAAAGTGCAGATCGTGGAAGCCGGCGATCTCGATGAATTACAGACACTTCTCAAGCACCATGACGATGCTGACTTGCTGTTGCTTGATCTGCATATGCCCGGCACCCAGGGCTTCAGTGCGTTAACGCTGATCAACAACAAATATGCGCACATCCCCGTCATCGTCATTTCCGCCAACGAAAAACCGGCGGTGATGCGCGCAGCCGTGGAGTCGGGCGCGGCCGGATTTTTGCCGAAGTCGGCACCGGTAGAGATCATCACCGACGCCATCAACCGTGTACTCAACGGTGAAATCTGGTTGCCGCCGGCGGCGCAACAGCCGGGCGCGGATGCAGACAACGATCAGCTGGAAAAAGTTGTCGGCACTTTTACACCACAGCAATACCGGGTTTCGATGATGCTGGTGGAAGGTCTGCAAAACAAACAGATCGCTACCGCGATGCTGGTGACCGAAGCCACTATCAAAGCGCATCTGACTACCATCTTCCGCAAACTGGGCGTCAGCTCACGCACGCAAGCCGTGCTGGCGCTCAAAGCCATTGAAATCACGCCGCAGGGTTAAGAAGCCTCCTTTAAGCCCTAACCCAACTGCCGCGCGCGTACCCGCAACAAATTCAGCAACACCGCCGGCTTCACCGGCTTGGCGAGAAACAGCATGTTGTGCGCGTGTGCGGCAGAGCGCACTGATTCCGACGTATCCGCACTGATCAGCAAGGTGTGCGGCGTGGCAGGCAGCAAGACCCGCAGGCTTTGATAGCAATCGACACCATTGAGATTGTGGTCAAGGTGATAGTCGAGAATGAGGATGTCATAGTTGCCGTTGTCGCCCACCAGCGCGCTGGCCGCAGCTTGATCAAGCGCGGTATCCACCTCACACCCCCAACTGTGCAGCAACTTGTGCATGCCGGTGAGAATGGCGGAGTCGTTGTCGATACACAGCACTTTGAGCCCGGCCAGCGAACCCAACGCCCCGGTGAGTACCGGCTCTGGCGGTGGCAACGGCAGTTGCGCGTCAGTGCCACGCCCGACACTGACGATGAACAGGGAACCTTTGCCACTGCGCGACAGCACGCGAATGCTGTGCCCCAGCAAAGCAGCGCTGCGCCGTGCGATCGCCAATCCCAGCCCCAGCCCTTTGCCAGTCACATCGCCGGGCCGATCGAGCCGCACAAATTCGTCAAAAATGGCTTCCATCGAATCATCGTCAATGCCGGGGCCGGTGTCCCACACCTGAATTTCCAGCACGCCGGCGCGGCGTCGGCAACCGATGAGCACGCGCCCCTGCTGCGTGTAATGCAGTGCGTTACTGAGCAGGTTCTGCAGAATGCGGCGCAACAAGTGACGATCACTGCAGATCACCGCACTGCTGGCCACATGCTGCAGCACCAGCTTTTTCTGGCTGGCAGTGAGCCGGAATTCTGCGACCAAGGGTGCCAACACCGCATCGACGCGGAAACATTCAGGCTGCGGTTTCATGCTGCCGCTATCCAGGCGCGATATTTCCCGCAACGCTTCCACCAGCTCACTGGCGTTGTCGAGCGCCATGCTGACATTGTCGAGATCTTCGATGAGTTGCGCATTGGGCGCATTTTGTTGCTGCAGTGCGCCCACGAACAAACGTGCCGCGTTGAGCGGCTGCATCAGATCGTGACTGGTGTAAGCCAGAAAACGGGTTTTTGAGGCGTGCAGCTCCTGCAATTTGGTTTCGGCTTCGGCGCGCCGCAGGTTCTCAACCTGCAGCGATTGGTTGGCCACCGACAGATCATGCGTGCGCCGTTGCACACGATCTTCCAGCGTCGACTTGCTGTCTTCCAGCGCGGCGACAATGCCGCGATAGCCAGTGATGTCGGTGTAGGTGGTGACAAAGCCACCGCCTGGCATCGGATTGCTACGCACTTCCAGAATGGTGCCATCGAGCAATTTGCGTTCGAAATGATGCGCTACGCCCAAGCGATACAGATGCATGCGGTGTTCAATGCCTACTTCGATATCGGTGACATTGGTGCCATACATGCCGCGTTCTGCATTGAAACGAAACAGGTCAACGATGGGGCAGCCGACTTTCAGCAAGATCGACGGATACGCGAACAATTGCTGAAAACGCGAATTCCACGCCACCATTCGTAGTTCGGCATCCACCACACTGATGCCCTGGCTGACCGTTTCCACGGTAGTTTGCAAAATGCCCTGACTGAAGCGCAGCTCACGCGACGCGTCATCGACCAGGCGCGCGATGTCTTCCAGTTGCAAAGGCCCTTTGCGATGCAAAAGCGCCAGCACTTTCTGCGCAGTTGCCGAGCCCACAATACCGGCCAGCGTGCGCTCAGCATCTTCGACAATGAACTTCGGCGTGAGATCGTCATCCAGCAGGCGTTGATTGAGCCGTTGTTCATAACTACGCCACAGCGTTTCGAGACGGGCACGACCAATGAAAGGGTTCAGCAGTGTGCGCAGTTGCTTTACCTTGATCGCAGAGCTTGACAGATCAGAGCTGTCTTCCCGGATTTCACCACCGACATCAACGAAGGCCGCCGCTTGCACGCGGTCGTTGCTACGCATGCGACTGCACAACGACACCGCCACCAGCAACGCGGTATTGCACACCAGGCTCCAGAACACGCCATGCGACAGCACATCAGGAAATTCCACACCCAACAGCTGCAGCGGACGCAACCATGACATGCCAAACGGCCCACTGTGCAGCCAACCAAGATCAGGGAACAGCTCGGGCATGATGAGGCAGTAGAACCAAAGTCCGTAACCTGCCAACAGGCCTGCCATCACACCGTTGCGGTGGGCCTGTTTCCAATACAGGCCGCTGATCAAGGCCGGCGCAAATTGACCCGCCGCTGCAAAGGCCAGCAAGCCCAGATCGGCCAGATTGCTGAAGCCGGTCAGCACGCGATTGACTTGCCAGGCCAACAGCAGAATCACCGTAATGCTCACGCGCCGAATCAGCTTGAGGTTGGTGCCAAACGCTGCCGCTGATACCGAGGCATTGCCACTGAGACGCAACCACAAGGGCGCCACCAGTTCATTGGAGATCATCACCGACAAGGTGATCGACGCCACGATCACCATGCCGGTGGCAGCCGACAAGCCACCGATAAAGGCCACCACCGAAAATGCCGGCCAGCCGCCAAACGCCGGCAGCAGCAGCGCCAGTGTGTCAGGCCGGTAGCGCAGCCCGCTCAGCAATTCACGGCCGGCGATGGCGATTGGCAACACCAGCAACGAGAACGCCAGCAAATACAACGGCAACAACCAGCGTGC
>CANCGR010000173.1 GCA_947377625.1 Gammaproteobacteria bacterium
GATGCCGTGCAGGCTGAACTCGACGCAATTCTGCATCGCTTGCCGAATATTCCGGCAGCGGAAGTGCCAGAAGGCAAGGATGAACACGACAACGTCGAACTGCGCCGTTGGGGTACGCCGCGCGCCTTCGATTTTGAAGTCAAGGATCACGTAGCTCTGGGTGAAGCCAAAGGCCAGATGGATTTTGCCACTGCCGTGAAACTGACTGGTTCGCGCTTTGTGGTGATGAAGAGCGAAATTGCGCGTCTGCATCGTGCGCTTATCCAGTTGATGCTCGACACCCATACCCAGGAACACGGCTACGTTGAAGTCAATGTGCCATATATGGTCAATGCTGATTCAGCCTTTGGTACTGGCCAGTTGCCCAAGTTCGAGCAGGATTTGTTCAAACTGAGTGGAGAGCAACAGTACTACCTGATTCCGACCGCCGAAGTACCGGTTACCAATTTTGTGCGCGACACCATTGTGGATGCTGCCGAACTGCCGCTGAAGTTTGCTTGTCATACACCGTGCTTCCGTAGTGAAGCGGGCAGTTATGGCAAAGACACGCGCGGCATGATCCGCCAACATCAATTTGAAAAAGTGGAGCTGGTGCAACTGCTGGCACCCGAGCAATCGAAGCAGGCGCACGAAGAATTGACTGTGCATGCCGAGAAAATTCTGCAGAAACTTGGCTTGCCCTATCGGGTAATTGTGCTGTGCGGTGGCGACATGGGCTTCACGTCGGAAAAGACTTACGACATCGAAGTCTGGCTGCCGGGCCAAAATACCTATCGTGAAATTTCATCGTGCAGCAACTTCGGTGATTTCCAGGCCCGGCGCATGCAAGCGCGTTGGCGCAATCCTGCTACCGGCAAACCGGAACTTTTGCATACCATCAATGGCTCAGGACTGGCAGTGGGCCGCACGCTGGTAGCCGTATTGGAGAATTACCAGAATGCCGACGGCAGCGTGAATGTGCCCGAAGTGCTGCAGCCTTATATGAACGGCGCCAAAGTCATTATGCAGGCTTAACGGAGACTGCATGGATTTTCTTCCGGTTTTTCTGCGGCTCCAACAACAGCGCGTGCTGCTGGTAGGGGGTGGTCAGGTGGCGCTGCGCAAGGCACGTTTGCTGCTGCGTGCACAAGCCGAGCTGACGGTTGTCGCCACCACTATTTGCGCAGAATTACAGACTTTGCTGAAGTCGCCGCATCTGTGCCAAGTGCGCAGTTTTCAGGACAGTGATCTCGACGGCGTTGTACTGGTAGTGGCGGCCACCGATGATCAGCTCGTCAACCGTCGTGTTTCGGCGTTGGCGCATGCACGCAAGTTGCCGGTCAATGTGGTGGATCAACCTGCGCTGTGCAGTTTCATCTTTCCTTCCATTGTCGATCGCTCGCCGCTGTTGGTGGCGGTTTCCAGTGGCGGCAGTGCGCCGGTGCTGTCGCGCTTGCTGCGAGCACGTCTTGAGACCTTGATACCGTCGGCCTATGGCACCTTGGTGCAGTTACTTGGGCGTCACCGTGATCTGGTCAAATCCAAATTGCTGAATACCCAGATGCGCATGCGTTTCTGGGAAGGCATCATCAACGGCCCGGTGGCAGAACTGGTATTGAGCGGCCAAAAGGAAAAAGCGGAATTACTGTTTCAAGCCACCCTCAACCAGAATCGTTTCAAACAAGAACAAGGAGAGGTTTATCTGGTAGGTGCTGGTCCTGGCGATCCGGATTTGCTGACATTCCGCGCGTTGCGCTTGATGCAACAGGCAGATGTGGTTTTGTTTGACCGTCTGGTTTCACCGGAAATTCTCGCTCTGGTGCGTCAGGATGCCGAACGCATCCATGTGGGCAAACAGCGCTCCGATCATACGATGCCACAGGAAGAGATCAGTCGTTTGCTGGTGAAATTGGCATCGCAAGGCAAGCGCGTGTTGCGACTTAAAGGTGGTGATCCTTTCATCTTCGGCAGAGGCGGTGAAGAAATTTCCAGATTGGCTGAAGCCAGGATTCCGTTTCAGATTGTGCCGGGCATCACTGCCGCTTCAGGTTGTGCGGCTTATGCGGGTATTCCTCTGACGCATCGCGACCATGCGCACTCTGTGCGCTTTGTGACTGGCCATCTCAAGGATGACAGTTGCAATCTTGATTGGCCGCAGCTGGTGCAGCCCGGCCAGACCGTGGTGTTTTACATGGGGCTGGTAAGTCTGCCGCAGATTTGCGAACAGTTGATGGCGCATGGCGCATCAGCGAATACACCGATAGCACTGGTAGAACAGGGCACCACTCCCAATCAGCGTGTACATACCGGCACCTTGTCTACCTTGCCAGCCTTGGTCTCTTCCAAAAACGTGCAGCCACCTACACTCATTATTGTCGGTGATGTGGTGAAACTGCATGAGCAGTTGCGCTGGCGTGAAGAAGGTCAGGGATAAGCAGTCGCCGTACAGCGTCACTGCTTAGTACGTTGATTTTCCTTACAGCGTAGAAGTGTGCAAACCACACTCGCGGTTTTCCAGTGCCTTGGTAGGGTCGTAATAGCTGTCTTCATTCGGCAGTGAATGTTCGGCCAAATACGCCAGCATCTGCGCCTCGGTCCACTGGAACAGCGGCGCTACTTTCAGCACGCCTTTGTCATCACGCGTGAAAATATTCAGCGACTGTCGGAATTCAGTCTGTTCCTTGCGCAATGCGGTCAGCCAGATGTCAGGTTTGTGCTGTGCCATCGCGCGTTTGAACGGTTCCAGTTTGAAATTTTCAGTGAAGTCCTTGTGTGAAGGCTCGGTGTAGTTCGGAATGCCACCCAGTGCGGCTTCCTGGCGTGCCGCTGAAATCCTGGGCGTAAACACATCCACGTTCAGTTTGAGCATCGTGATGATTTTTTCGGCACAGCGATAGGTAGCCTTGGTGTTGTAACCATGATCGACCCATACGACCTGGATGTCAGGTTTGGCTTGCACCGCCATGTGCAGGATCACTGCTTCATAGGGGCCAAAATGCGTAGTGATGACCGCTTTGCCCGGCAGCGACAGCGCATGACGAATGGTCAACAGCGGATCGGCAGTGGCAAATTGTTGGTTCAAGGCATCAACGTTCATGAAAGTCTCCGGGCAATGCAGAAAGAGCGCAAGTTTACCGCAAACAGTGCGGCCTTGGTCGGGGTAGAATAGGAACATACGTACACATGCGGCCGGCGCTGCTGGCACACAAGGGGGATATTTTGAATTTTTCCGATTTTCGCAAGCAACTGGCGGCGATAGGCCGTGAAATCAATCTTGATACTGTCGCTGCTACCCGCAAGCTGGTGGTGCCTTTGCATGAAGCCACACCCGGTGCTGACATCAACGTGCGCCGTGATGTGCAGTACGGGCCGGATGAAAGGCAGCGCCTGGATATATTTACTCCCGCCAGTGGTTTCGATCCATCACGTCCGGTGCTGGTATTCGTGCACGGCGGCGGTTTCATTGCCGGTGACAAACATACTGAAGGCTCGCCCATTTACAGCAATATTGGCCAGTGGGCTGTGCGCAATGGCTGCAACGGGGTTGTCATTACCTATCGTCTGGCGCCGAAACATCAATGGCCCAGTGGTATTGAAGATTTGCGCGCCGTTGTCGATTTTATCCAGCAACAGGGTGCACAGCATGGCATCGATGCAAGTCGTTTGTTCCTGATGGGGCAGTCAGCCGGTGCTGCGCATGTCGCCAGCTATGTTGCCAATGCGGATCTGTATGCACCCAAAGCCCATGGCATCAGTGGCATCATTTTATTGTCCGGTATCTACAGCTATGAGTTGATGCCACCGAGTCCAATGGAGCCCGCTTATCTGGGTACTGATCGTTCGGTTTATCCGGCGCGTTCAACTTTGCAAGGGCTGTCGCAGACTGATGTGCCGATGCTGATATCGCTGACTGAATTTGATCCGCCGCAGTTTGAGCGACAGACGCTTGATCTGTTGTCGGCAATCCAGTCTGTCAAGGCCAAGTTGCCTGCCTTTGTTTATGCAATAGGCCAGAACCATTTGTCGGTAGCGATGTATCTGGGTTTGCCGGGCGATCTGGTAGCGCCACAGCTCAAGTCCTTTATCGAATTGCATAGCTGAGCATGTTGGTCATCACGCCCCACATCAGTTTGATGGATGACGAGATCATTCTGAATCCGATTCGCTCGCAGGGCGCTGGTGGCCAGAACGTCAACAAAGTGTCGAGCGCCATTCATCTGCGTTTTGATATACGCGCCTCATCGCTGCCGGAAGAGATCAAGCTGCGCCTGCTCAATAGAGCTGACTCGCGCATTACCAGTGACGGCGTTGTTGTCATCAAGGCACAGACCCAGCGTACCCAGGAGAAAAATCGCAGCGAGGCGCTGGACCGGCTGGCCGAGCTGATCAGATCCGCAAGCAAACGCATCAAGCCGCGAGTTGCTACCAAACCGAGTTATGGGTCGAAGCAGAAACGTCTGGAACACAAGAAAACCTTGGGCATGACCAAACGCCTGCGCTCGTCCGTGCGAGATGAATAAGCTCTCTGCAATCAGGCCCACCACGTATAATCAATTTTTTTTCCAAGCAATTCTATCCATGAGCATAGTTCGCACCCGCATTGCCCCATCGCCCACCGGTGATCCCCACGTTGGCACCGCCTATATTGCGTTGTTCAATCTTTGTTTTGCGCGCCAGCATGGCGGCAAATTTATTTTGCGCATTGAAGATACTGATCAGGTACGCAGTACGCGCAAATCGGAAGACGACATTCTGGCTGCGCTGAAGTGGTTGCAGCTCGACTGGGACGAAGGCCCGGACAAAGGTGGTCCGCATGCGCCTTATCGCCAGAGCGAACGTTCTGCGATCTACCAGCAGCATGCGCAGTTGTTGCTGGACAAGGGTAAGGCCTTCCGTTGTTTCTGCACTGCCGAGCGTCTGGATGAAGTGCGCAAACAGCAGATGGCTGACAAACAACAACCGGGTTACGACGGTCACTGCCTGCGTTTGAGTGAAGCAGAAGTTGCCACCAAACTGGCAGCAGGCCTGCCCTTTGTTATCCGCATGCAAGTGCCACGCGAAGGTAAATGCGTGATCAAGGATCTGCTGAGAGAGCCGGTGGAGATCGAGTGGAGTCAGGTCGACATGCAGGTGTTGATGAAGTCGGATGGTTTGCCCACCTATCACCTTGCCAATGTAGTGGATGATCACCTGATGGAGATCACCCACGTGATCCGTGGCGAGGAGTGGATCAATTCTGCACCCAAGCATCTGTTGCTTTACCAGTACTTCGGCTGGGAGCCACCAGTGCTGTGTCATATGCCGCTGTTGCGCAATGCTGACAAGAGCAAACTGAGCAAGCGCAAAAACCCGACCAGCATCGGTTACTACCAGCGCATGGGTTATCTGCCCGAAGCGGTCAGCAACTATCTCGGCATGATGGGTTGGTCGATGCCTGACGGCAGTGAAAAATTTTCTGTGCAGGAGATGATTGCCAACTTCGATATAAGCCGGGTTTCACTAGGCGGACCAGTATTCGATACAGAGAAACTCGACTGGCTCAACGGTCGCTATATGCGTGAATCCTTGAGCGACGAGCAATTCATTGAGCGCTATACAGCGTGGGCATTTCAACAGGATCGTATCCGGCAAATGGTGCCGTTGATCAAGCCGCGTGTTGAACGTTTTGCCGACGTAATGCCACTGGCTGGTTTTTTCCTGTCGTCAGTGCCAGTCATTGCTGCGAGTAGTTTTACGCATAACAAACTCAGTGCGGAAGAGTGCTTGCGCTTGCTGCAGTTTGCGGCCTGGCGCCTGGAAGAGATAAAGAGTTGGGATCGTGACGCATTGGAAAAGGCGCTGGTTGAATTGTCGCAGCAGATGAACATCAAAATCCGGGATCTGTTGTTTCCGCTGTTCATCGCCATTGCGGGTACGGCTGTTTCTGTTTCCGTGATTGATTCGATGGCCATTCTGGGACTCGACATGAGCAGAGCGCGGATTCGTCACGCGTTGACGGCATTGGGCGGAATCTCTGGCAAACAACAGAAAGTGCTGGAAAAAGACTATCAGTTGCTGGTGTCTGCCAGCTCACCAGCGCCATGAACACGGCAATGCACAGGTGTTAAAAACTCCACCTGTTTTGTTGACACTCCAAGGGGGCGTCAATAGAATGCACGCCTTTCCCGGAGAGCCTCGGGAAAAG
>CANCGR010000174.1 GCA_947377625.1 Gammaproteobacteria bacterium
GCCGACGCCGCGCAGATTCTGCTGACCAATGACACCACGGCCTCGATAGATGACAGTCGTAACGCGATTATTTCCAAAGGCTTGAGCGCACAGCAGACCGATAATTTGCTGGCATTGGCCAACACCAATATTGCGAACAATGCACAGCAGCTGCTTGATCAACAGGCCTTGCAGACACCACCCGTTGCATTCAGCAATGACGTGGCCACCGGCACTTCCACTGGCGGCTCGGTTGCGGTAAGTACCAGCCAGTAACTGTCAGACTCGAAATTGTTCCAGCAAGTAAAAAGGCAGCCCCAGGGCTGCCTTTTGTTTTTCTGCAGATAGTTCTTGTTGAACAGTAGCAACGCGCCTTGGCTTTTTTGTTGACCTCAGCGAGTCCCGGAGACTTCCACTTCCACACGACGGTCTGGCTGCAGACAGGCTTTAAGCGCTGTCGACACGCGCCCCTGACATTGCTGTTGGGTAGTGACGGGTTTATCACTGTTAACACCTTTGGCGGTGATATTGGCGCCCGGAATGCCGGCATTTACCAGATATTTTTTGACCGCATCAGCGCGACGCTCTGACAGTGCAAGGTTATATGCATGCTTGCCAATCCGGTCAGTGTGGCCGGTCACGATTATCAATTCGTAACGGACACTTTTGATGTCCCTCGCCAACTTGTCGAGTTCCTGTTTGCCGGCTGCTTTCAGTTCAGACTTGTCAAAATCGAAAAGCGCGCTGGCCGCCAAGGTAATTTTCACTGGCGCAGCAGGAGCCGGTGCTGGCGGAGGCGATGGTGCCGGGGCTGGTGTTTCAGCAGGCTTGGTGGCGACAATCACTGGCGCCTCCTTGCTTGCACCGAATCGGTACAACACGCTGAGCGTAAGAGTATCTACGCTGTTTTTGGTTACGCTGTTGTGCTCGATCCGGTAGCGTTCCATCTCAGCTCTGACCGTGAAGCGATCATTGACTGCCAGTTGCAGACCCACACCGTAATTCTCATGTGCACCGCGATCCTTGTGATCAACAAAACCTGCGCCCATCGCGGGGTTGCTGAAACTTTGTGAAATGCGGGCGTTATTGATGCCTACACGGGCAAAGGCCGAGAGATTGTCTTGCAGGTGCAGGGTGCCTACCAGATCAAGACTCAGGCCGCGGATCGTGGCCTTGCCTTGCTGCTGGGCGGCAGGCACTACGTTGGCGCCGTAGTTGAACTTGCCAAGATCAAAATAGCCGCCTTCCAACGCAAAGTTGCGGTTGAATTGGTAGCCGACGAGCGCTTTGGCGGTGACATCGTCGTCGTAGGTAGAGATGAGGCTGCTGTTGTAACCCGCTGTATGCAAGCCGGCGACCACTGCGTTGACATCAACGTCGGCCCACGATTTCCCCAAGCCGAATCCGCTATACCAGCCGTCATCCTGAGCCAGCGCGCATGGCGTTGCCAGAGCAAAAGCCGCTGCCAGCAGCGTCAAACTGAACGGGGCAAGCACGCTCACATTACTGGATTTCATTGCTACTCCTGTGCGGACGCCGAGTCTCGCAACCATGAAAAAAACTTGTCGGGTACAGTGTATGTTTTCTCAAACACCCAGCCACTTGCGCTCGGCAGCGATCAGACCGCTGACTGACGGACGAGCAGAAAGTCGCTCATAGTACGCCGCGAGTTTCGGATATTTGGATGCGTCGATTTGCGTATCGCTGTAGGCAAGATTGATCAGCATGCAGGTGATGGAGATGTCGCCGATGCTGATGCTGTCGCCAACCAGAAAGCCCTGCGCCGGCATCACACTTTCAAGATACGAGAACAGCAGCGGAATCTGTTGAGCTACCAGCTCGTTGGCCTTGGCAGCATCACCCGGCACTTTGCGCATTGGCAGCAACACACGATTGACAAAAATAACTGTCGCCACCGGAAACATCACTGTGTCGGCATATTCCTCAAACCAGATGGCTTTGCCGCGTGCTTTCGCCTCAAGTGGCAACAGTGGCGTGGCCGGATACTTCGCTTCCAGGTAGCTCACAATCGCCGTGGAGTCGGACAGCGTGTAATCACCATCCTGCAGCGCCGGAATTTTTCCGAACGGGCTGGCAGCCACAAACTGTGGATCATCGGAATGCGGTGACATCGACCGGCTTTCCAGCGTGATGCCTTTCTCGGCAGCAAACATCAGCACTTTGCGAACAAAAGGTGAAACAGAAGAACCAAACAAAATCATGCAATGCCCCCGGGGTTTGTGATCAGCAAGCAGTATAGGAGGGATGGGAAAACAGCGGAAGCAGTCTGTTCGGCTTACGTACGCACGGCCAAATCTGCTAAGTTGGCCGCCTGATTTCTTCAGGGGAAACTTGCCACATGCCAATAAAAATACACTCCAAACACACGCTGCGTTTTACTGCGCTGATCCGACAGTTACGGACTCATTTGATTCTGCTGGCCATGCTGGCAGGCTTCGCTATTGCGAGTTGTTCCAAGCAGCCTGAGCCAACGGCAGTGCCCGCAGAACCGGTGACAGCAGCCATCAGCGCGGCCCCGGCCTTCGCAGCCGCACAACTGCAAGCACAAGCAGCGCAAAACTGGCTTACCAGTGGCGGCAGTCTGGCCAACCAACGTTTCTCGGCGTTGAGTGCGATCAACACGAGCAACATCACGCAGGTGAAAGCGGATTGGCAGACGCATCTGAAATCCGGTCTTGGCCCACAGCATAGTGGCCAGGGCGAGCCCATCGTCTTTGACGGCGTCATTTACCAGGTCACCGGCCAGAACGATGTGTTCGCCATCAGTGTCGATACCGGCGAGATTCTATGGAAATACACCGCCGGCCTTGATCCCAAGGGTGTCGTCGTGTGCTGCGGCTGGGCTGTACGCGGCTTGTCATTGGGTGAAGGCAAAGTGTTCGTGCCACGTCTGGATGCACACCTGCTCGCACTCGATCAGAAAACCGGTGCAGTGGTGTGGGACACTGTTGTAGCTGATCCGAAAGCCGGCTACAGCCTCACCGGAGCACCGCGCTATTACAACGGCAAGCTCTACGCCGGCGTGGCCGGTGGTGAATACCAGACGCGCGGCAGCATGCAGGCCTTTGATGCCGGCACCGGCGCGCATCTGTGGACCTTCAACACCGTGCCCGGCCCCGACGAATTCGGCCACGACACTTGGCCAGCTGATAACGATGCATGGAAGTACGGCGGCGCGCCGATCTGGCAGACAGCGGCCATCGACCCGGAACTGGAGACAATGTATTTCAGCACCGGCAATGCTTCGCCTGACCTCAACGGCAACATCCGCAAAGGCGACAACCTGTTCACTGTCTCCATCCTCGCGCTCGACTTGAACACCGGCAAATATCGCTGGCACTTCCAGGAAACCCGTCACGATATCTGGGACTACGATGCCTCCAGCCCGGTGGTGTTGTTTGATGTGGAGAAAGACGGCGTCATGCGCAAAGGGCTGTCGCAGATCAGCAAGAGCGGCTACTTGTTTGTGCTTGATCGCGTTACCGGCCAAGGCCTGACTCCCATCGTTGACACCAAAGTGCCGCAGGAACCTGAGCAATTCACCTCTGCCACGCAGCCGATTCCGCAAGGCGACACGATGATTAACCACTGCATCGACAAAGCCCCGGCCGGTTGGACACTCGTCAACAACGGCTGCACGTACACGCCTTATGGCCGCAAGCCTGTGCTCTATGCCCCACTGTCAGGCTCCAACTGGATGCCAACATCCTATGATCCGCGCAGCGGCAATCTTTATGTGTGCGCCAGTGAAAGTGTTGGCGGTGCCGTGATGCAGGATTTCGGCGCCAAGGATCTGGGTGTGCAGACCGGACAGATGATTTACGGCGGAGCGTTCCAACTGCCTCAGGGCACGGCGCGTCATGCGTATCAGGTTGCCGTGGATGTGCGCACGCACAAGATCGTGTGGAAGTTTGAATCACCAGTGGGTTGCAGTGCGGGTTCCACGGTCACTGCGGGTGGTCTGCTACTGGTCGGCCGCAGCAACGGCAAGCTGATGGCCTACGACAGCAGCAACGGCCAGGAACTGTGGTCGTATCAGCTCGACGCTCCGCCGATTCCAAGCCCGGTAGTATTCGAGCACAAGGGCAAACAAAAAATTCTGGTATTCGCCGGCGGCAGTTTGTTCGGTGGTGGTGGCAAGAGTGACAGCATGTGGCTGCTCTCGCTGGACGGCAAGTTGCCCGAAGCAGAGAAAGCCGTCAGCGCCGCACCACCACCTTCGATCAACAACGCCGGCGCCCCACCACCGGCAGCACCGGAACTGGCACTGCCTGCCGACCCGGTCAACCTCGCGCGCGGCAAGGAAATCTACGGCAGCATCTGCGTGACGTGTCATGGTGAAGATGGCCAGGGCGGTCACGCTGAAGGCGGCCCGATGCCGAAAGATTCCACGCTTGAACACATCTTCACCACTGCCACGCGCGGTGGCCAGAAGATGCCGCCGTTTGGCGCTGCCTTTACACCGGCAGAGTTGAAAAGCGTGGCAAGCTATGTGAAAGAAAGTGTGTTGAAGAAGTAAAGCTTACGATGCCTTAAAAACAAAAAACCCCGCAATTGCGGGGTTTTTTGTTTAAGCCTGGTGCTTATTTATCCAGCCCTTTCGACTCGGTATCCCAATTGGAATTGGTGCACAGTTCACAATCCTTGCCGACAAACATCTTGCCGGCTTTCTTGTCGCCCTTGAACTGGTACTTCAGCCAGTTGGCCGCCACGTTGGCGAACTCGCCACCGCCAGGATGATGCACAGTGGCAGTATGCCCCGCACCGTGACGTGAGCCATAAAACACCGGCAGATTATTCACCAAGGCATAGTTGGCGTGCGAGGTGGTCATCATAAAGTCGCGCTCGCCGCCGTTGATGAACATCAGCGGACCATGCAGTTTGGCCAGCGCTTCAGTAGTGGGAAACGGTGAAGCCGGTGCTGCGCCAGCATTGGCGCTGGCAGGTTGCACGCCGGAATTGAAGACGCCGATGGTGCCTACACGCGGATCGCCACCAAGACTGATCGACAGAAAACCGCCACACGACTGACCCATCACCGCGATGTGGCTTTTGTCGATCTTGCCCGCAAGCGGCGAACCACTGCGACCGTTTTCAGCAGAGAGCCACTCAAGCGCTCCCAGCAAATCAGCAGCATTTTCCTGACGCACCTTTTCACCGGCAATGGCAGTGGTGGTCAGCACCAGAAAACCATGGGAAGCGATGGTGCTGAGAAAATCGCTGTAACCTTTGCCTTCAATGGCACAGCCGCCATTGCCCCACAGCAGCACCGGCAAGTTGTCTTTCGCGGGGAACGCAGCAAGGTCGGTGGGCCGGAACAGGATCAGGCCGGCCGAGTTGAAAGCACCTTCCATCGTCACTTTATAAGAGCCCGCCACTGCCAGTGGCGCCCCTTCCAGCGGCAGCGTGGTGTTGATCATCTCCAGCGTGACGCCTGGTGGCTGGGCAACGGCAATGCTACCCCCCAACAGCAGGGCCAGCCCAAGACAGTGAATGGAAATTTTACGCATGAATAAAACCCCTCGATTTATTGTGATGTTGGCGATTGTCATATAACCCGCTCGCGCACAGACCTTATCATGCGCCCGTGCTTGCAGCGAACCTGAAAGCTGCGTTGACGCGGGATTGTCGGGCATAATGGCGAGCAGTACACAACAAAAAAATTCCTCCACGCGGGGAAGGAGAAGAAGCATGCAACTCAGAGGGTTAAAGACAGGCATTGTGGGACTCATGGCACTGATGCTCAGCACACCGTCGTGGGCTCATCACTCATTTGCGGCTGCTTATGATATGAAGGACGCCATCACCATCACCGGCAAGATTGTTGATGTGCGCCTGACCAATCCGCATTCGCACTTTTTTATCGACGTGGTGGACTCCAAAGGCGAGACCGTGCATTGGAGCTTTGAAGCCGGCACGCCCGGCGGCATGCTGCGCAACGGCTATTCGCCGCAGATTATCAAGCAAGGCGACACGGTGACGATCAAAGGCTTCCGTGCACGCAACGAATCCAACAACGGCATGCTGACTGAACTGGTGACCGCCGATGGCACCGTCTATGGCATGTTCGGTCCGCAGCAAAGCGCTGGCGCGAAGTGAGGATGTTCATGAACAAACTACAATTGATTACCACCGCC
>CANCGR010000175.1 GCA_947377625.1 Gammaproteobacteria bacterium
AATCAGAATTGATTGACGCTGTTGCTGTAAGCGCTGACTTGCCAAAAGCATCAGCAGCCCGCGCTGTTGAAGCAGTAATGGAAGCCGTCACGGCTGCACTCAAGGCTGGCGATGCCGTCTCCCTCGTAGGCTTCGGCAACTTTTCCGTCAAAGCACGCGATGCCCGTACCGGCCGCAATCCTAAAACCGGTGAAGCCATCCAGATTGCTGCTACCAAAGTCGCCGGCTTCAAACCAGGCAAAGCCTTGAAAGACGAAATCCACTCGTAAGTTCGTTTCGTTTAACGCGCACACCATCCAGTTTCCGGTCAGTCAGCAATAAGCAGGTCACGTCATGTTGCAGAAAATCCGCGATAAGACCCAAGGCATAATCTCCAACATTCTGGTGGGGCTTCTTATTGCCGTGTTCGCATTGTGGGGAGTTGACAGAATTGTCGGCAATCTCTCGCAGGGTGCTGCGGAACTGACCGTAAACGGTGATGAAATCCAGTCGACCGAAATCGACAAGCTGGCACAGCGGAAAACCCAGGAAATGATCTCCAAACTCGGAGAAAAACCTGATCTGTCCCAACTGGATGAATCCTTGTTTCGCCAATCTGCCGTAAACGAACTGATCCAGCGCAAATTGCTGGAACAGGCAGCACAAGGCAGCAACATGACGATATCAGTCAACACCACTGATCGTCGCATTCGTCAGACCCCTGATTTCCAGATCGATGGTGTCTACAACGCACAACGTGCTGCCCTGGTTCTGCAGGGAGCTGGTTTCACTGCGAGCCGCTATCGTACGACGGTGGCGCAGGAGATCTTGTTGAACCAGCAACTGGCTGCCTATACCGCCAGCGGTTTTTCCACCCCGGACCAGATCAGCACCATCGCGGCTTTGTTGCACCAGAAACGCAGCCTGCGCTTTTTCGTAGTGCCCACGGCGATGTTCACTGATTCGGTGACTGTGTCCGATCAGGACATCCAGGAGTACTACCAGCAGAACCAAAACCGCTTCCAGCAGGAAGAACAGGCCAGCATTGAATATGTTGAACTCAACAAAACCAAATTGATGGATGAAGTGGTGGTCACTGACGAACAAGTGAAAGCTGCTTACCAGGATGAAGTTGCCGCCTACAAGGCGCAGACCGAACGCCGCGCTTCCCATATCCTGTGGCCCGCCACCACTGATGCAGACCTTGCCACTGCCCGCAAAGAAGCTGCCGCAGTCAAAGCCCGGCTGGATGCCGGTGAAGATTTCGCCAAACTCGCAAAAGAATTTTCCAAGGACACCGATTCAGCCCAGAAAGGCGGCGATGTTGGTTTTACCTCTGGTGCCAGTTTCGTGGAAGGATTTGAAAAGGCCTTGCAGAGTCTGGCCGTCAATCAGGTGTCGGAGCCAGTGCAAACCGAGTTTGGTATTCATCTGATCAAACTCACCGAACAGAAAGAAACCAAAGTCGATTCCTTTGATATGCGCAAAGAAGCGCTCACGAGTGATCTCAAGAAGAAGGGTGCCGATGCGCTGTTCGCCGCTAAAGTGGAAGAGCTGAAAAACCTGTCGTTCGAATCGCCGGACCTCAGTGAGCCAGCCGCACGTCTGAAACTCGCCAAACAGACCACGGGCCTGTTCGGTCGCAGTGGCGGCACCGGTATCAGTGCGGAAAAAGCGGTTATCACTGCTGCGTTCAATCCTGATGTGCTGGAGAAAGGTGTAAACAGCGAAGTAATCAGCGTTGATGACAAACGCAGCATTGTGCTGCGCGTGCTGGAACATCAACCAACGCAAGTGCGGGCATTGGATATAGTGCGCGGTGAAGTGGAAGTGACCTTGCGTCTGCAAAAAGCCAAAGCCCAAGCCGGTGCCATGGGGGAAACCTTCATCAAAAGCGTCAAGAACGGCGACAATATCGACGCGCTGCTCACTGCCCAGAAATTGGCGTGGACTGCAGTTCCCAACATTGAACGTTCAGATGCCAAGCTGAATCCGGAAATTTCTGACAAGGCCTTTTCAATGCCGAAACCGCAAGATGGCAAACCAGTGGTCGAAGGTTTCGCCTTGCGCGCCGGTGACTATGCGGTGATCGCACTGGAGACTGTCACTGATGGCAGCGCCGCTGACTTCAAGGAAGGCGAAGAAGCCAGCATGCGTAACTTCCTGAGCCAGCAAGCCGGTACCAGTGACTTTGCCGGCTACATGAAGAGCATGGAGGCACGTGCCAAAATCAAAGGCCGCGAAAACCAGCTGGCCGTTAAAGACCCGTTGCTGTAATTCCAGGCGCTACGCCTACAAAAGATGACAGGCAGCCAGATGATTGGCTGCCACGGTTCTCAGCATAGGGGTTTCCAGCCGGCAGTGCGGCTCCACCAACGGGCAGCGGCCGGCAAACCGGCAGCCGGGTTGCAAGTTCACCGGTGACGGAATTTCACCACTGACGATGACATCCTTGCGCTGACGTTCATGCACTGGATCAGGTTCCGGATTCGAACTGATCAGCATCTTCGTATAGGGATGTTGAGGTGAGAAATACACGGCATCAGCCGGCCCCACTTCCACCAATGACCCCAGATACATCACTGCCATGCGGTCAGACACATAGCGCACCATCGACAGATCGTGCGCGATAAACAGCATCGCCAATCCCAACGACTGCTTCAATTCACCCAGCAGTTTCACGACCTGCGCTTGCACGGAAACATCGAGCGCAGAAATAGGCTCATCACAGATCAGTAGCTTGGGCTCCACGATCAACGCACGCGCAATACCGACACGCTGGCGCTGGCCGCCGGAAAATTCATGGGGATAGCGCGACAGATGATCGCCGTGCAAGCCCACCCGTTCCAGCCAATAGACAACCTTGTCGCGTACGCTGCCGAGATTGCCGCCATCGCGGATCAACAGTCCCTCGGCGATGATTTCCTGGATCGTCATGCGTGGATTCAGCGACGAGTAGGGGTCCTGGAAGATCATCTGGATCTCGCTGGCCTGACGTTTGTAATCCTGTGCCTGATAACGCTGCGGCAGTTCACGATCGCGGTACACGACCTGCCCGCCGGTTTTGTCATACAGCCCGATCAGGGTTTTGCCAAAGGTGGTTTTGCCGGAGCCGCTTTCGCCTACCAGCCCCAGCACCTCGTGTTCAGCTATCCCCAACGACACATCATCAACCGCATGCACCTGTTTGCCGTGGCCAAGGCTGAAATATTTGCGGAGCTTGCGAGCTTCTATCAGCATGAGCCGTTCCCGGTGGTAGCGAGCAGTTGCTGCCGCAGAGGATGCGTGGGCGCTTGTGCATGATGCAGCCAGCAGCGCGCCTGATGGGCAGCGCCGAACAACGGCGGGGCTTTGCTTTCGCACAGCTGCATCACATGCGGGCAACGCGCATGGAAGCCGCAGCCGGCGGGAGGTGCGAACAGATCCGGCGGTGAACCGGGGATCTCATGCAACTCGGCTTTCTGTGCGGTTTTGCCGGGCATCGCCGCCTTCAGCCCGAGCGTGTAGGGATGGGCACTGCGATAGAAAATATCATCGACGCTGCCTTGCTCAACAATCTGGCCGGCATACATCACCGCCACTTCATGCGCCATGCGAGCCACCACGCCAAGGTCGTGCGTAATCAGGATAATGGACAGGCCACGGCTGCGTTGCAGCGACTCCAGCAATTGCAGAATCTGCGCCTGTATCGTCACATCCAGCGCGGTGGTGGGTTCATCGGCGATCAACACTTCCGGCTGGCACGCGATGCTGAGGGCGATCATCGCCCGCTGCAGCATGCCACCGGAAAATTCGAACGGATATTGGCGCATACGCCGCTCCGGCTCGGGAATCTGCACCTGGCTCAGCAGGGCAATCACTTCTTGCCTGGCCGCCGCAGCTGACATTCCCATGTGCACCAGCAGAGTTTCCGCAATCTGGTCGCCGATAGTCATGGTGGGATTGAGCGCACTCATTGCGTCCTGAAAGATCATGCCGATGCGTTTGCCGCGATAGCGATTGAGTTGATCAGAACTCAGCCCCAACAATTCTTCGCCACGCAAACGCGCCGAGCCGGCAGTAATACGGCCCGGCGGCATCGGAATCAGCCCAACCAGGGTTTGCACCGTCACCGATTTGCCGCAGCCGGATTCACCGACTATCGCCAGCGTAGTGCCCTTGTGCAGTTTGAAACTGACATCGCGTACGGCTTGTACGCTGCCGCCGAAAGTAGCGAATTCGACTGCCAGATTGTCAACTTCCAGAATGATGTCGCTGCTCATTCGCGTGACCTCATGCGTGAATCCAGCGCATCACGCAAGCCGTCACCCAACAGGTTGAAGGCCAGCACAGTCAGGCTGATGAAGATGGCAGGGAACAGCAACTCGTGCGGACTCGACAGCATGCTCTTTAATCCGTCATTGCTCATCGAGCCCCACGACGGCGTGGGCGGTGCCACACCCATGCCGATAAACGACAAGAATGCCTCAGTGAAAATCGCCATTGGAATCGAGAACGTCAGATTCACCAGCAGCGGGCCAATCGTGTTGGGAATCATGTGACGGAAAATCAGATAGAGCGGTTGTGCGCCGAGCAAGCGTGCGGCCTGCACAAACGCTTCCTCGCGGATCTGCAGCACCTGGCCACGCACCAGTCGCGCCGGGTCTTCCCAGCGCAGCAGCACCAGTGCCAGCAACATCGGAAAAATACCGCTCTCGCCCGGGCCGATGCCGAAGCCGATGCGGAACAAAATCATGAACAGCAAAAACGGCAGTGCAATCAGAAAGTCGGTAACGCGCATCATCACCGCATCAACGGTGCCGCCAAAATAGCCGGAAATGCCGCCATAAATCGTGCCCAGCAATACAAACAGGAACGGTGCCACGATGCCGATAAACAGCGATACGCGTGCGCCTTCGATGATGCGGGCGAACAGATCGCGCCCCAGTGAGTCGGTGCCAAACGGATGTGATTGCAGTGCAACGGTAGCGCCAAGCGGTGCGGGCAGCAGACGTTCACGTGCTTGCGTTGCAGTGATTGCACGTTGCACGTGGATGCGTTCAGTCGTGAAGCTGGTTGCCTCACGTATTTCATCACTGGCAATGACGGTGTACCAGTAGTCCTGTTCACGCAATTGCAGGCGGTCTTCAAAACTCAATTCGGCAGCGGCCAGGGTTTGGCCGAGAGGCAAGCCCAAATCTTCGCCTGATTCCGGTGCATGATCATTGCGATAAACCAGATAGAACGCAGCGCCCGGCACGCTGTCCCAGCTCACTCGTACATATTGGGTGGTAGCAGCGCCGACCGTCTGTATGCGGGCAGTGGCAGTCAGTACCAGCTTGCCGTCGGGATCTGCCGGCACCAGTGTCGCGGTGTCGGCGGTAACACCCGCCCACAGTCCGGGATCAGCCACCACCAGCGCAGTGTCGCCAAAGGAAGGTGGCTGCGAAATTACATCGAGATCCTGCAACGTGGGATCTTGATGCCACAGCCAAGGCCCCAGCAAAGTCATCAGCAACAACGCAATGATCAGATACAAACTGGCCAGTGCCCGCTTGTTCTTCTTCAGTCGCAGCCAGGCATCCTGCCAATAGGACTGCGAAGGGCGGGTGAGTGTGAGCAAGCCGGGCTGACGTGCAACCGACGCAAACTCATGAGCGGCTGGTTCATAACTATTCATCAGCGACCAGACTCCACCCGAATGCGTGGATCGATAAAGCCATAGAGGATGTCGACCGCAATTACCATCAACACCAGAAATGCACCGAAGAATACAGTGGTGCCCATGATGACGGTGTAGTCGAGCTGCGCTACTGCCTGCACGAAATAGCGGCCGAGTCCTGGAATGGCAAACACACTTTCCACGACAAAACCGCCCGTCGTGATGATGGCTATCGAAGGGCCAAGCACGGTAATCACGGGCATGATCGCATTGCGCAGCTGGTGATGCAGAAAGATGCGAGTAGTACTAAGGCCTTTGGCGCGGGCAGTACGAATGTAATCGGTATTGGCGACATCCAGCATGGTCGAGCGCATCAGTCGTGTGAGATAGGCCATTGTGCTGAGGCCGAGCACCAGTGCCGGCACCAGCATGGAGCTGACGCCACCCCAGCCAGCCACCGGTAGCAGAGTCATTCCACTCCACTTGTTCAGATGCAAAATCACA
>CANCGR010000176.1 GCA_947377625.1 Gammaproteobacteria bacterium
ATCCCCACCAACAGCGCGATATTAGCCACCGCCGGTAACCTGATTTTCTGGGGCGACATCAATCGCCACTATCGCGCAATGAATGCCGACACCGGCGCCTTGCTGTGGGACACCACGCTCGGCGGGCCGATCTCGATGAGCAATATCACTTACTCGGTAAATGGTCGCCAATATATCGCCGTGATTGCTGGCGAAACCCTGTCGCAGCAATCACTGACGCGCCTGAACATGGGGCCGATTCCGCTAAAGCTGGACGAGCCCACCGGTGCAGCGACGCTCTATGTATTTGCACTGCCCGACACCAAACCCTGAGAACAAGTAAAAACCAACGAGGTTAACGTTATGCGTATCACTGACTACGGAATTCGGCTCTCGCTGTCGTTGTTGTTGCTGGCCGGTGCTGCGCCAAGCCAGGCGCAGTTGCCAACGCCAAATGACTTGGGCGTGAGCACTGGCCATGTGCATTTCACTGTGCCCAATCGCGACAAGCATGTGGCAATCTGGAAGGAGCTGGGCGGCACTGTTGGCAGTTCAGGCGCGTTGAACTACATCGCCTTTCCCGGCATCTATGTGCTGCTGACTGAAGGCCAACCCTCCGCAGCATCCATCGATACTGCCGCCAATCACGTCGGCTTCTCAGTCAAGGATTACGCGGTGTACAAAAACAAACTGGTCGCGCTGGGCGCCAGGATATTTTTTGAGAGTGAAGAGAACGGGCAGATTCTGGCGGATTTACCGGATGGTGTGCGCATTGAAATCCTGACTGACAAGGAGCAGAGCGCGCCGATTATTTTTCATCACATGCATTTGATGGCCGTCGACACGATTGCGTTGCGTGATTGGTATATCAAAGTGTTCGGCGCTACGGCGAGTGAACGACGCGGCCTGCCTTCAGCACTGGTGCCTGGCGGGCGCGTGGATATTCTGGGCGTGCGAGCTGGCACGGCGGCGCCCAAAGGCTCCAAGGGTGGAGCGATTGATCATATTGGATTTGATGTGAAGGATATGAAGGCGTTTGCGGCGCATCTCAAAGAGGTGGGCGTGAAGTTTGATGTGGAGCCACGGCATATTGATGCGATTAATTTGACGATTGCTTTTTTCACTGATCCGGCGGGAACTTATATTGAAGTGACTGAGCGTCTCGCCAATATTGGCAAAAAATAATGAAGCGCACACTGCAACTTGCTTACACAACACTGGTGCTGATATGCGCCAGTGCTACCGTGGCTCAGCAAAAAGAGTTCAAGCCTGTTACGCAAGCGATGCTGGAAAACCCGAGTCCATCCGACTGGCTGATGTTCAGTCGCACTTACGACGCTCAACGATTCAGTCCACTTGATCAGATCAACACTGCGAATGTGAACGGATTGGTGATGAAGTGGAGTCGTCATCTTGGGGATGGCAATACTGAAACCATTCCGCTGGTTTATGACGGGGTGATGTATGTGGTGACGCCGGGCGCGATAGTCCAGGCATTGGATGCAGCAACCGGTGATTTGATTTGGCAGTATCGCCGTAAAGTTTCCAGCATCGTAGGCTCGACTGCGCGCACCAAGAGCCTCGCGATCTCCGGCGACACCATTGTTTACACGGCACCCGACAGTTACATCGTTGGGCTTGATGCGCGCAACGGTGCGCTGCGTTGGCAGACTGAGGAAGGCACGCGTGGGCATACGTCGGCGCCGCTGGTGGTGAATGGGCTGGCTATCTCGGGCGGGGCTTGTTTTGGCAATCGTGACAACTGTTATCTGTCGGCCAATGAGGTAAGCACGGGCAAAGAGGTGTGGCGGTTTTACACGACACCTGCGCCGGGCGAACCCGGTGACGAGAGTTGGAATGGCGCGGCGTTGAGTAATCGACAGGCATCCACCTGGGGACTGCCCGGCAGTTACGATGCCAAGCGCAAGACGCTTTATTGGGGCGTGGCCAATCCGATGCCGGATCGTCGTTCGGCGCGCCATGGTGGTGACGCCAGTGGCACGGCATTTACCACGCCGTCTGATCTGTACAGCAATTCCACGGTTGCGCTTGATGCTGCCACCGGCAAATTGAAGTGGTATTACCAGCATTTGCCGGGCGACGACTGGGATCTTGATGCAACGCATGAGCGCACGCTGGTCACCACGCAAGTGGCACCTGATGCGCGCTATGTAAAGTGGATCAATCCTGCCATCAAGCAAGGCGAGCAGCGCGACATCGCCGTCAACATTTCTGAAGGCGGCGGCATCTGGGCACTGGATCGCAACAATGGCGAATTTCTATGGGCCACTCCATTTCCGTTTGATGCACCAGAGTTGTGGCTGGACACCATTGATCCGGCAACCGGCAAGGTCACCATCAAGTCGAATCTGGTTTTCAAAAATCCTGGTGAGCACAAGATTATTTGCTACTGGAATACGCGCAGCTACTGGCCTACGGCTTATCACCCTGGCACCAACTCGCTGTACACCTCCTACATTGACGCATGCCGTGAGCTGACCTCTGCTACCGCCTCTGCACCGGAAAGCTGGAAGGTAGTGCAACGCCCCGGTTCTGATCCCGCTGCATTGACTGGCCTCGCCAAAATCAATCTGCGCACCGGTGAGATCCTGCGCTTCGACATAGGCCGCGCTCCCGGTAATGGCGCACTGCTTACTACTGCCGGCAATCTGGTGTTTCACGGTGACATGAATCGTCGCTTCCGTGCTTTCGATGCCAGCACCGGCAAGCAAGTGTGGGAAACGATATTGGGCGCCAACATTTCGGTCAGCACCATTTCCTATGCGGTGAACGGCAAGCAGTACATCGCCGTGATGACGGGCGAAACGCTTAAGCAACCTGAGTTGATGGGCCTGGTGCCCGAAGTCAGCACGCCTGCCCACGGCAACAATGCGCTTTATGTATTTGCGTTGCCGTAGGGCTTGCTGAAATTCATCAAGAGCAGAGATCAGAGGTCGCGGATCTGCGGTGATACGCGAATATCACGGCGGCAAATTCCCTGTGCCGATCTGACACTCACGCGGTGAAGTTGTAACCACCCACACCGAAGATACCGACCAGACCTACTACGATCAGATACACCGCAACAATATAGTTCAGCAGTCTTGGCATGATCAGGATCAGAATACCGGCGATCAGTGAAATCAAGGGAGTAAGGGAAATGGTCATGGCAGTTCCTGCGGCGAGTGGGATAACAAACTGCAAGACTTCATTTGCAGGCATGGCGTTATATAAACAGCTGATACCGATATTTTCGGTACGACAGCACACATTGATAGGCTGCTTAAATAAAATCAGGTAACTTGCGGATCAATAGTTGCCATCGTGTCGTCTGCACTGTTGGGGAAGCCTATGATCGACCGCAGGGAATTCGTTACCACCGGACTGCTGCTCGCCGGCGCCAGCACCCTGAGCACGCCAGTACTTGCCTCTCCTGCAGCCGATATCGGCATTCCCAACCCTGAGCTGTTTATTTACGACAGCCGCTACCCACAAGCACGCGAGTTGGCCAAGACCATGGGCGCCGCTGGCGTCAAGCTGATAGCCATTGAAGGCGACTTCACGCCCGTGTGGTCAGCAACCGTGCAACCACTCTGGAAGCAGCGCCCCATGGTGGTGGCAGGCATGACCACCGAGCGCGCACTGTTCGTGCTGCAAACACTGGCTGCCGACTATCGCATGAAGCTGTTTCAAAGCCATGTGATGGAACTGGTGGGCGGCAGTGAGCCTTTGCATCAATGGTTGCTGGTGCCGCGCGCACCAAAGCAGCAGTAACGCCAGAAAAATACAACGACCAGTGCAACTGGCGATAACAGCACACAGGGGATGACCATGGCGATATTACCTCCCGGCGTCAGCGCCGAAAGTTTCGCAACGGCGATACAGCGATTGCGCACGGTAGTCGGCAACGACTGGGTTTTCACCAGCGACGAAGACGTGCATCCCTATCGCGATCATTTCTCGTACATCAAGAATCAAAGCAACGAATTGATTCCTTCTGCCGCCGTTGGCCCTGATCGCGTTGAGCAGGTGCAAGACATCGTGCGCATTGCCAATGAATTCCGCATTCCGCTTTACAGCATTTCCACCGGCAAGAACTTTGCCTATGGCGGCCCCTCGCCCAACGTGCGCGGCAGCGTGGTGGTGGATCTCAAGCGTATGGACAAGGTGATTGAAGTGGATGACAAGCGCCACTTTGCGGTGGTTGAACCCGGCGTCAGCTACATCGACCTCTATAACTACATTCAGGAACGCGGCCTCAAGGTGTGGATTGATACACCCGACCCAGGCTGGGGCAGCCCCATCGGCAATTCGCTCGATCACGGCATCGGCTATACATTGGGCTTTTATCGCGATCATTTCGGCGCGCACTGCGGCATGGAAGTGGTGTTGCCGAGCGGCGAAGTCATGCGCACCGGCATGGGCGCGCTACCGGGTTCCAAAAGCTGGCATGAATACAAACACGGTTTCGGCCCTGACCCTGCCGGCCTGTTTGGCCAAGGCAATTTCGGCATCGTCACCAAGATGGGTTTTAGGCTGATGCCGCAACCGGAGCACTGGCGCACCGGCATGGTCCGCGTGCCGAAACGTGCTGATTTGATTGCACTGATTGAAGCCGTAAATTACCTGAGTGATCTCGGCCTTATCGGCGAGCCTTGGTACGGCAGCCCGCTCGGCGCACTGTCGCGCAACCAGGAATTTATCGATGCCGCCCGCGCGTTCAATGCCGACAAACTTGACAGCCTTGCCGCAGCAGCCAACCTGCCGAGCTGGGAAGTGGAGTTGCAGTTCTATGGATCAGCTGGCACCACCAAAGCCGGCTGGGACTATGCGCAGGAAGTGATCACCCGCAAAGTACCCGCCGCGCGTTTCGTCGATGGCGAATCATTCTCGGTGCCGTTGACGCCAGCACAAATCCAGAACAACTCGGCGCCCTACACCTCCCGCATGCGCCGCAATATCACGCAAGGCGTGCCGGGCCTGGGCGTGTGGTATCAAACCACTCGCACCGATAATAACCCCAACAACTGGAATGAAACCCATATCGGTTTGTTCTCGCTGGTGGGCCGTAGTGGTGAAGCGGTGATGCAAGCCCAAAAGGATTTTTATGAAATCGCGCAAATTGTCGGACTGCCTGTGACGATGCCGGGAATCACATCAACACCCGTCAACTGGTATCAACATGCATTCCTGATGGGCAGCGGCTTTGCCGCCGCTGGCGACAACACACCCGAAGGCAAGTTGAAGGCCACCAAAGTGTTACGCCGCATCCTCGAAGAAAACGCCAAACGCGGCTACGGCGATTACCGCGCGCCGCCGATTCTGCAAGACGATGTCGCCGACCAGTATTCGTTCAACAACCACGTGCTGCATCGCTTCAATGAAACACTGAAAAATGCGATTGATCCGAACGGCATCCTGTCGCCGGGGCGCGCAGGCATCTGGCCGGTGGCTTACAGTTCACTGCGGGGGAGTTTGCGGAAATGAAAATTTTTCGGTCAGTGATGATGGCTGCAGGGTTTGGTGTGTTGGCAAGCACCGCAATGATTGTGCACGCGCAAGATGCAGCAGCCAAGCGTGGCATGGCGAAGTTCAATCACAGTTGTGCACCTTGCCACGGCAAAGGGCCGGGTAACGACGGCAAGAAGATGTTGCCTGGAACAGATTCGCTCAGAATCAAATACCAGGGTTCACTGCCGGCGCCACTGGAAGAACGTAAAGATTTGACAGCAGACGCCATCAAGACCTTTGTGCGTCTAGGTTCATCGGCAATGCCGCCGTTCAGGAAAACAGAGCTGACGGATGCGGAGATCGTGGATATCGCCGCTTATTTGAAGTATTCGTCCAGTCATCTGTAGCCTTTGACGCTAAACACCTTGCGGGACCTGAGTAACTACGAAATTGCCAACCTCCGGATTCGCGCTGCAGAAACTCATAAAATTAATTCTGGCCTCGTCGTTGAAATTGTCAAACAATCGCGACGATGATTTCTTAGCAAGCGCATACAATGCTCAACTATGAAAGTGCCTAATTTCAAAGAGGACAATCAGGATGTCAGTAATATCGCATCAATACAGCAGACTTCTTATTCACTTTTTTTTACTGCTACTGGTAACGCCC